>CALFEP010000295.1 GCA_937950125.1 uncultured Bacteroidota bacterium | reverse complement strand
CGCTGCCAGAACAACCCAATAACTGATTCGCTGTTTGCCCTGAAAGATACCGGCACAGAAATAAAAAAGAAATGGGCCATCCCAATTGGTTACACACCCTTTGCTACTTGTGGCGAAGGTCCCGACGGAACCATTTATGCTTACGATCGTTCTAATCAGGTAATTCGGGTGAATCCTGATAACGGCGATATTCTGAACACTTCGCAAGCCATTTTCACCACCGAAACCCGCCAGCCACGCATGGCCATCGATGCTGCCGGGATTGTTTACGTGACAAATGGTGGTTTTACATCCGGCAAATTGTATGTTTTCAATCCCGACCTGACTTTACGTTGGGAGCAGGCCATTCAAAACGTGAATGTAGGCGGCCCGGCAATTGGAAAAGACGGCACCATGGTGGTTTGTGGAACTGGAACCAATGTGCTTGTTTACAAAGGCGCCGGAATGCCCGAAACTACCTTCACAAGGATTACCGAAGGCGCTTTTGTGAACGATGGCGGCTGGAGTTATGGCATGGCCTGGGCCGATTTCAACAACGATAACTACCCCGACCTGTTCGTGACCAACAACGACACCAACAACGGAAAGCTCAATTTTTTGTACATGAACAACGGCGATAAAACATTTACCAAAATAACCGATAGCCCGGTCGTAACAGATGGTGGAAGCTCGTATGCCGCCACCGCTGCCGATTTTAATAATGACAATTATGTTGACATTTTTGTGGCAAATCACAATGAAAACAATTTCCTGTACCTTGGAAATTACGATGGGACTTTTACAAAAGTTACCTCAGGAGTTGTGGTTTCGGATGGAGGAAAATCGGTGGGTTGTAGTTGGGCAGATTATAACGTTGATGGTGAAATAGACCTTTTTGTTGCAAACCGCGACCAAAATAACTTTTTATATGAAGGAAGCTCAACCGGGTTCCAAAAAATTTTAACCGGTGACATTGTAAATGAAATTGCCAATTCGAGTGGTTGCGCCTGGGGTGATTACGACAACGACGGTTACCCCGATCTTTATATTGCCAACTCGGGCTCGGTTAGTAACCTTTACCACAACAACCATGACGGAACCTTCACAAAAGTACAGGAAGAACCTTTTACAACGGATGTTTCAAGCTGTTCCGGGGCGAGCTGGGGTGATGCCGACAACGACGGCGACCTCGATTTGTTTGTATCCACCGGCCAGCTTGGTACTTACGAAAACTGGTTTTACCAGAACAACGGCGATGGAACGTTTACAAAAATAACAGGCACACCTATGACCAGCGAAGCTACCTGGTCGTCGGGAAGCGCCTGGGGCGATTACGACAAAGACGGTGACCTGGACCTTGCCGTTGGCGGATACGATGGCGATAATCTCCTGTTTAAAAACGATGGTGCAGGCAACTTCGAAAAAGTGGACGACAACGCGTTTGTAAATGCCGGGAATTATGTGGAAGGCCTGGCCTGGGCTGATTACGACAACGATGGAGACCTCGACATTTTCTGTGCCCGCAACAACTATTTTGGCGGGAATAACCTGTTTTTTGAAAATGACGGGAACAACAACAACTGGTTGAAAATTAAGCTTATCGGTGATGGATTATTTGGTAACAGGCAGGCAATTGGCGCAAAAATTTTTGTATATGCCAACATCAACGGCCAGGCGGTGATGCAGATGCGCGAACTCACCGCACAGTCGGGTGGGGGACAGGGCGGCCAGAACGATCTGGTTCAGTTTTTTGGACTTGGAAACGCCGCCATCGTGGACTCAGTGAAAGTTATGTGGAATTTTTACGAATTCGCACAAACTGATGTAGCTGTAAATCAATTGTTGGATTTTGCTTTGATAATCAGTGATATAACCGAAAGGCCTGCCACAGCTGAAAATACACTGGAAGTCTTCCCAAATCCGGCCACCGAAAATGCTTTTTTCAAATTTTCAACAAGCCAGCCCACCACGGCAACCCTCAAAATATTTGACATGCAGGGAAGGTTGATAAGGACTATTTCGGAAAATGAAACGATTTTTGCAGGTACCGAAAAGACATGGGATTTACAAAATCAGTTTGGAAACCGGGTGAATCCAGGGATTTATTTTTGCAAATATTCCTTGGGTGATGAATCCGGCACACAGAAAATAATTGTTTCACAATAAGATAAAAAGACATTGACACGAGAAGAAGAAGAAGAACTGATAAACCTGACAGAGATTGGGCAAATTGTATCTTTTCTGATGAACAATCAGGCAAATGAAGATTTTGATGGATATTCTCCCACCGAAATGGAGTACATTTTGTATGAGCCTTTTATAAAAGAATCGCCGGTGCAGTTTTGCGAAAATATTCCTGATGAGCTGTTGGATCAGGTACCGATGTTAAAAATGGTTGAATACCTGATGGATAAAATAGAAGAAGCCGGGGAGTTGAAACTGACAAAAACCGGGGCGTTGCCACGAAACATTGTTTTAGACCTTTACGGGAGATACATCAAGGATGAGGCTGTTGAAAGGTTTCATTATAAGGTTTCTAAAGAAACAGATTCCATTTCAGTACAGGCAGCGCATATTTCACTGGTGGTTTCAAAGCTGATCAGGAAACGGAACAATAAAATCTCACTCACCAGGTTGGGCAAATCCCTCAAAACCAATCGCAGGGAATTGTTCATAAACGTTTTTACAGCCTATGGGCAGAGATTCAATCTCGCATTTTTCGACGGGTATGAAAGCCAGATAGTCGGTAACCTGGGATTTGCATTTTCGTTGATTTTATTGTCAAAATTTGGTGAGGAAAAACTACAAACGTCCTTTTATTCAGATAAATATGGAAAAGCCTTTCCTGAAGTCCTCAAGGATTTCGGTCATAGCTACAGCACTCCTAAAAAAGAAATGGAGCGTTGTTATGCAAGGCGGACATTCCATAATTTTTTTAATCTGTTTAACCTTATCGAAATTGAAGAAACGCCATCCTGGGACGAACCCGATCTGGTGAAAAAATCAGCCATTTTCGACCACATTTTCAGGATTATTCCGTCAAATGCGTCGGGAAAAATGAATTGAGAGAGCGGGAAGAGGTCTGCATTAGGCAGTAGCCAGTTTGCAATAAGCATTAGGCAGTCGAAACGGGTTGGTTACTGCAGACTGCAGACTGAGAACTGCCTACTTACGACTTATGACTTACGACTTACGACTTACGACTTATGACTTACAACCAATCACTTCTTCCTCCCGAAATCCGCAGGAATCTCCCCCCAACGTTCGGTGTCCCATTTTAGTACAGGAATGTCCCAGGTATTTGATTTTAGCCAGTTTTCGGCGCGATCAATCAAATCGAAAACGCCCTTGTTTTTCGGGCTGGCCACAAGTTGTGTTTTGGCATGTTTGTTTTTAACCCACGAAAGCGCAGTTTTTGAATCGGTGTAAACCGGGATATTTTTGTTTTTTTGTTTCAGAAGCGCCAGGCAATGCACGATGGCCAGGAATTCGCCGATATTGTTGGTAGCGTCGGGGTATGGGCCGCCATGAAAAATTTCTTTTCCGGTTTTAGTCACCACGCCACGGTACTCCATCACCCCGGGATTACCGCTGCAGGCCGCATCCACCGAAATACTGTCCCAGATGGGCTGGGTTTCAGAACCCTTGGCTTTTGCTGATGAGCTGAGTTTGTTTTTTTCACCGATAAACTGCCAGGGATTTTTGGTAAAAGCATATTTTGCCTGCTCCTCGTTGGGAAAAGCTTTGTAAAGCGCACCATCGAAACCAAAAATTTGTTTGTTACACTCCCCCCAGGTATTGTAAACACCGGGTTTTACTCCCTTCCAGACCACATAAAAATTCGTATTTTTTTTCGGCATATTTTTTCCCCTAATTTTGCAGCCAGATTAACGCAATGACAATGAAAAAGATCATTTACTATTTGTCGGTTGTGCTGGCAATACTGGTTTTAATTTATGCTTACGCAGTCAATTTCAGCCAGGCTAACCGCTTTGCGCTGCTAATGTACAGCCTTTTGGGTTTATTCTTAATGATTTTCGGGATGTATGGCCTGTATGCCGAGTGGTTGTGGAAAATTTTCAGGGAGAAAGGAGTTACCCAAAACTTCTGTATTGAAGCCAGTTATTATGTTCAAAAGCGGGGATTTCTTAGTAAAATACTGCTTTTCCCGTTTACAAAAATAAAGTCGAAAAACTCGCTGATAATTGCTTTTTTTGGATCATTGGCCTGGATCATCATTATTCTGGTGTTAGCCCAGGCACTTCAAAAACAATAATAAATATGAAGAGGATATTTTACATTGCTTTATTTTTAGCCTTAATTGCCGGTTGCGGCCAACGAAAACCCGTTTCGCAGGTGTACCATTTCAAAAACGCCACCTGGGAGCGATTTAAACACCTGAATTTCGAGTTGCCTGTTGAAAACACACGGCAGCAATATGACCTGACATTGGTGATGAGGTACAGCGATAAATTATCTGAAAATGCGCTTCCCCTTAATGTGGTCATGATCACACCCGAGGGAGAAGAACGGATAAAGGAGTACACCTTTTTTGTAAAAGACAACAACGGAAATTTTGCTGGAAATCCAGTCAATGGGATTTATCAAATGGTAATTCCCATTCGAAAGGAAGTTCGTTTTGGTAAAAAGGGCATGGTTAAATTTGAGATCGAAAACCTGAATTCCAAATATTACACGCCCGGCATCATCGAAATGGGAGTTGTTATGGAACCGTCAACGGAGAAAAAGGAAAATTAACTGTTCTGCACCACTTTTTACCGATAGTATCGCTAAAAATAAACCTTTACAATTCTGCTCCGTCTTCCAGAATACCTTTCACTTTCAGCTTGTCGATTATCAACCGGCGTCGCAGCAGGTCGAGGTCACGGAATTTCTTTTCTTCGCGGATGTATTCAAGGAAGAAAAGGGTGAGAAATTCGTCGTAAATGTCCTGATCGAAATCGAAAATGTTTACCTCGATGGTAAGACGGTGATCTTCCAGCGTCGGCCTGATTCCGATGTTGCTCATTCCCTTGTACAATTTCCCGTTCCATTCCACCAGGCTTGCATATACTCCGTAGTTGGGAATGATTTTTTTTGGTTCTTCGGGTTGAATGTTTGCCGTGGGGAAACCCAGGGTACGGCCAATCTGATTCCCTTTTACAACAATACCGCTGATCGAATAAGGCGTGCCCAGGTAGGCGGTGGCCGTTCTCATATCGCCGCCACGAATGGCATCGCGGATTTTTGAACTGCTGATAGCCACCTCGTTCACATCAAGTTTTGCAACCTGATCAACCTCAAAACCATATTTTTCGGCCATATTTTTTATAAATCCCAGGTCACCACGCCGGTCTTTACCAAAATGATGGTCGTAGCCAATGATGATCTTCTTTGGCGCAATTGGAGCCACAATAAACTTTTCGATAAAATCTTCCGAAGAGGTTTGGGCGAACTCTTTTGTAAATTCGATGCAGACAAGGTTTTCGACCCCCATTTTTTCGAGAAAATGAATTTTTTCCTTACGGGAAAGAATTAACCTAAGGTCGAAACCGGGTTGCAAAACCGTTCGGGGGTGGGGGAAAAAGGTTACCACGACGCTCTCGCCATCAATGGTTTTGGCGGCATGGATAAGTTCACTGATTACTTTTTGATGACCGATGTGAAGTCCGTCGAAAGTTCCGACCGTGACCACAGGATTGCGAATTTTCCCAATTTCTGATATGCTGTTATAAATCTTCACGCCCCGGGAATCAAATCAGTTTGTTTTTGATAATATAATCAGCAATCTGAACGGCATTGGTGGCCGCACCTTTTCGCAGGTTGTCGCTGACAACCCAAAAGTTCAGGCTGTTTGGCTGCGAAAAATCACGGCGGATTCTTCCCACAAAAACCTCGTCTTTCCCTTCGGCGAAAAGTGGCATCGGGTACACCGAATTTTCAGGATCGTCCTGAACCACAACGCCGGGCATGTTTTTTAAAAGTTGATAAACATCGTTAATATCGTAATCCTGATAAAATTCAACATTTACTGACTCCGAATGTCCGCCGTAAACAGGAACCCTTACAACGGTTGAAGTAACCTGAATGTTTGGATCACCAAGGATTTTACGGGTTTCGTCAAGCAGTTTCTGCTCTTCCGAAGTATAACCGTCGGCATTGAAATTTCCGCCCTGGGGGATCAAGTTCATGTTAATCTGGTGGGGATAAAACATATCAACAGGCAAATCGCTTCTTTCAGCATCTAACTGCCATTGTCCCCTAATTCCTGACCCCGTCACCGATTGGTATGTAGAAACCACAATCCGCCTTATTTTGTAATTCCGGTGAAGGGGAGCCAGGGCAAGCACCATTTGTATCGTAGAACAATTTGGGTTGGCAATGATGCGATGCTCGCGGTCGATGGTGTGGGCGTTTATTTCGGGAACCACCAGCGGAACATCGTCGTACATCCTCCATGCCGACGAATTATCAATAACAAAACAGCCCGTTTCGGCAAATTTCCCGGCCCATTCTTTGGAAGTTCCGCCCCCAGCCGAAAACAAGGCAATTTGTGGGCGCATTTCAACGGCTGCCGACGGGGTTACAACGGGTATTTCCCGCCCGCGAAAAGAAACAGTTTTTCCAACTGATCTTTCGGAAGCAACAGCAATCAACTCGTCACAAGGAGTATTTTGTTCCTCCAGAACTTTTAACATCACCGAGCCTACAAGCCCCGTGGCGCCAACAACAGCAATTTTCATTGGTTTTTTGTTTTGATCGGGCGCAAAAATAGTACATTTACGCAATCATTTTTTTGTAGAACAAAATCAAAGAGGAAATGAAAACCCTGTTAAATATTTTATTGCTTTTCCCGCTGTTGTCGTTTGCCCAGTTTTACGACAGTTTTGATGATGGCGATTTTACCCGGAATCCACCATGGACAGGAAGTGAAGGAAGTTTTGTTATAAACGATTCAAAACAGTTACAGCTCAGTGCTGCGGGTGAAGGGCAGTCGCACCTGGTCACCCTTTCGGGAATGAATGGCGAAACCGAATGGCGTTTTTGGATAAAGCTGTCATTCAGCCCATCGTCTAACAATTTTGCACGGGTTTATCTGGCGGCAGACCAGGAAAACATTGAACAGCCTGTAAATGGTTACTTTTTGCAATTTGGCGAAAGCGGAACCAGCGATGCCATCGAACTTTTCAGGCAGGAAGACGATGTGCTGACCTCTGTTTGCCGGGGCGCCGAAGGGCTGATAGCCGCCTCTTTTCAGATGAATGTGAGGGTGAGAAAAGATCAGACCGGTTTCTGGCAAATAGAAGTGGACGAATCGGGCTTAGGGGCTTACTCGCCCGAAGCTTCCGGAACGGACAACACAATATTGCAATCCGCCTGTTTTGGGCTATTGTGTAAATACACCTCCAGCAATTCCACAAAATGCTATTTCGATAATTTTTATTCCGGCCCTTTTGTTTTTGATACCGAACCCCCGGAAATTCAAAAAATAACGGTGATTGCGAAAAACCAACTGTCAGTATTATTTAATGAAGCTGTCGAAGAAAATTCAGCCGAAAACACCCAGAATTACAAGGTCAGCAATGGGGTCGAAAATCCGATTTCCGCCATTTTGGACGATCAAAACAGCGCGCGGGTTTTCCTGGAATTCGACAGGGATTTTCCCAACGGAACAATGAATACAATAACCATCAACAATATTGCTGACCTTTCCGGGAACATTGCCAATGGGCTGTTTTCAGAATTTTACTGGTTTAAACCATCGGCTCACGAAATTCAGATCAACGAAATAATGGCCGACCCCACACCACCCGTTAATTTACCGGAATATGAGTACATCGAGCTTCACAACCTGACCGGAATACCTGTTGACCTTACCGGTTGGATTTTGGTAACCGGCACAACAGAGAAAGTGTTCGACACAGCCTGGATCGACCCGGGCGGTTATTTGATTGTTGGAGATGAAGACGCAGCAGACGACTTTTCAACCTATTCCTTTTCGTTTTACGGATTTTCTTCCTTTTCGCTGACAAATTCAGGCCAAATGCTGGTGCTGATGAATCCCGAACGCCAGGTCATTTCTTTTGCGAATTATTCCGATTCGTGGTACGACGATCCAAACAAAAACACAGGAGGCTGGTCGCTCGAACAGATTGATCCCGAAAATCCCTGTGGCGGGCAGGGAAACTGGCGGGCATCGATGAATCCTTCAGGAGGATCGCCAGGGTTGGAAAACTCGGTAACTGCTGAAAATCCTGATATTTTACCTCCAGCAATGCTGAATCTTGAAATAATATCGCCATTACAGCTTAGGGTGTATTTTTCGGAACCGATGGACAGCACCCAGCTTTCGCAAAATGCGGGTTACCAGGTTGATCACGAAATTGGCCGGCCAGTATTGGTGGAATCCGTTTGGCCTGATTATGCTGCTGTCAATCTGTTTTTTAACGATAGCCTGAAAGCCGGATTTTTCTACACGCTAACAATATCCGGTGATGTTACCGACTGTTCAGGAAATTTGGTTGATAAATCAAAAACCCTTGTTTTCGGGCTTCCTCAGCCACCTCATGAAGGCGACATCGTAATCAACGAGGTTTTGTATAATCCGCGCGCCGATTTTGTGGATGGGGTTGACTTTGTGGAAATTTACAACCGCTCTTCAAAAATGATCGATTTGAGCAAACTTGTAATTGCCACCGAAGATGAAACTACAGGAGAACTGGAATCTCCCAAACCGCTTTCTGATAAAGGATTGTTGTTTTTTCCGGACACGTACCTGGTAATAACATCAAATCCCGACATTGTAAAGGAGCAGTATTTTACCAACAATCCCGATGGCTTTCTCCGTTTGGAAACATTGCCCGCCTACAACAACGATCAGGGTATTGTGATTTTGGCAACCAATGGTTTTGAAATCATTGACCGTTTTCCATATTCTGACCAGATGCAGTTTCCTTTGTTAACGGCAACCGACGGCGTAAGCCTCGAAAGGTTAAATATGGAACGGCCAGCCACCGATCCTTCAAACTGGCATTCAGCGGCTTCTTCGGTTGGGTATGCAACGCCGGCATACAAAAACTCGCAGTCAAATGTAACCCAGGAGGTAAAAGACCCGATAACCATCGATCCGGAGGTTTTCTCACCAGACAATGATGGGCGGGATGATGTTTTAAATATTCACTATCTTTTTAACCAGCCCGGGTACATGGCCTCGGTCAAAATTTTTGATGATAGGGGGAGGTTGGTGCGCCAAATTGTTAATAATGAACTTTTAAGTACCGAAGGTTCGTTTTCGTGGGATGGAATCAACAGCGAAAACGAAAAAGCCGGAACAGGAATTTATATTGTTTTCATCGAGCTTTTCGACCTTGACGGAAATGTGAAGAAGTATAAGAAAACAGCCGTTTTGGGTGGTTTTTTGCGTTAGGCAAAATCAAAAAGTTATTTTTGAAAAAAATTTTTATGCATTGAAAACACTATACATTCACGGCCTCGACAGTTTTCCGGTTCCCGAAAAGATCGAAATCCTCAAAAAATCAGGAATTGATGTTATTGCCCCACACCTCGATTACCGCACACAAACCGATGTTTATCCGATTGTTAAATCATTGGCCATCGAAAACAGGGTTGAATTTGTAATTGGGAGTTCACTTGGAGGATATGTTTCATTTTGGCTTGCCGAAGATTTGGGAATCCCCTGCCTGCTTTACAATCCGGCCATGACGTATCAGCGGCTGTTTGGAAAATATTTGCCCCCGATTCCCCACAGGCTTTGCCCCGAAAGATATGTGGTGATTGGGGCTATGGACGAAACCGTTAATCCAATTAAAAACAGGAGGTTTTTTCAAAAACAGGATACCACCAGCTGCCATCAGCGGGTGATTGTTTGTGAATGGCTGCCGCACCAGATCGATTTTAAAACCTTTGAAGAAACCGTTTGCTGGGCATTGAAATGCCACCAGCTAATGACTGGCAAAACCAATTGATGCAAAGCTTACCCTTACACCGGGGATTTCGAGAAGTGTGGTTGCCGTTGCTTCAATGGTTGCTCCGGTAGTGATTACATCATCAACAATCAGCACGTGTTTGTTTTCAAGGAAGGATTTATCAGTAATCTCAAAAACCCCGGAAACATTTTCCAGCCTTTCGGCACGGCTTTTTTTTGTTTGGGTGGCGGTATTTACTTTTCTAACCAGCAGGTCGGTGCGTTGTGGAACATGTAAAGAAGATGACAAGCCTTTTCCAAAAACTTCACTCTGATTGAACCCGCGCTTTTTGAGTTTTTTCCAGTGAAGCGGTACGGGAATTATTACATAAAGGTCACTAAATATTCCTGATGACAGCAACTCCTGGCCGTAAAGTGTTCCCATCAAAACCCCCAACTGTGTATTTCCCTTGTATTTCAGGTTGTGGATGATGTTTTGTGTAAGGCCGTCTTTGGCAAAATAAAGAAACGAAACGGCGTGCTGTAACCTAATCCGTCCCCAGAAAATCTCTTCCACAGCATTTTCGCGGATCGTGTGAAAATTTGTTTTCGGAAGATTTGCCAGGCAACGAATGCAAAGCACCTCTTCGTTTTTGTAAAGAAGATTACCACATCCGGGGCAAACCCGCGGAAAGAACAATGAAACAACATCCTGTATCAGCGACATGACGCCAAATTTACAGCATTTACAAAATGCAGGTACACTTTTAATGTATTTTTGACCCGCTATGAAGAGTAAAATGACCATACCCATTTTTATCCCGATGCAGGCTTGCCCTTTTCAGTGCATTTTCTGTGATCAGCATAAGATTACCGGGCATTTGGAAGCGCTGGGAGAGAAGGACATTACAGGGAAGATTTCTGGTTATCTTTATAGGAATGTGAAGACGCACGGCCGTGCGTCTTTCCCTTCCTTCGCCCATGCGACTCCACATTCCCCAGGCCGTGCGTCTTTCCCTTCTGCCGCATATGCGACTCCACATTCCCCAGGCCGTGCGTCTTTACTTACCCCGCCTCATATCGAGGTGGGATTTTTCGGGGGTACTTTTACAGGTCTTCCTTTATCAGTTCAGCAACATTACCTTTCTGTTATTCAGCCTTATCTTGACAGGGGCGAAATTCAGGCAGTTCGTCTTTCAACCCGTCCCGATTTTATTGATGATGAAAAACTGGTTTTTTTAAGTAAATTCAGGGTAAGCACCATCGAACTGGGCGCTCAGTCCATGGATGACGAGGTTTTGAAAAAATCGGGAAGGGGGCACAAATCGGCTGTTACAACCAGTGCAGCAAAGAAAATTGTCGAATCGGGCTTTCGGCTGGGTTTGCAAATGATGATAGGGCTTCCCGGCGACACCCTTGAAAAATCGGTTGAAACAGCCCGATCGTTTGTCCGTCTTGGCGCTGCAGATGTCAGGATTTACCCGGCGCTTGTCATCAAGGGAACGGCGTTGGAAACCCTTTTCGGGCAAGGAAATTATACTCCGCTTTCGCTGGAAGAGGCCGTGCAATGGACAAAAACCATTTTACCCATATTCGAAAATGCCGGGGTTAACGTAATCAGGGTGGGTTTGCACCCTTCAGAAGGACTGCTTTCGGGACAAGACATTGTTGCCGGACCTTTTCATGTTTCATTTAAGGAATTGGTACTAACCGAACTATGGGGTGATTTGTTGGATCATATTTCTGTGGAGAACGATAAAAAACAAATCGTGATTTCGGTTGCAGAAGGCCAGATAAACTATGCCGTTGGTCATGGAAAAAAGAACAAACACCTCCTTGAGCAAAAATTTGAAAAGGTAAAATTCAGGGAAGATAAAAACTTACAAAACAGGCAGTTTCATGTTGATTTTTATTGATAAAAGAGCGCCCGAAACAGCCCGGCAAACCCTCCGGAAATATGGTGAAGTCGTTGAATTTTCTACCAAAGGGATTGTTTATGAAGCTATTTCGGGGCATCCCGACATTTTCATGTGTCAGACCCCCGAAACCGTGGTGGTTGCTCCAAATATTCCGGCAGAATTTTTGGCTGTCCTGGATAACAACCACATTAATTTTGTTTTTGGTAAAAACCCTGTTGGCATAAAGTACCCGGAAACAGCAATTTACAATGCAGTTGTCACCGAAAAATACCTTGTACACAACATTACTTTTTCCGATCCTGTAATACTCAACGTTGAAGAAAAGAAGCAGATAATTCCGGTAAAGCAGGCTTACACGCGTTGTAATTTGTTGTTTTTGAACGAAAACGCGGCTATTACTTCTGACAAAGGAATTGAAAAACAATTAGCCGCTTTTGGTGTACGCACTCTTTTTGTTGATCCGGCAGGGGTTGAGTTGCCCGGATTTAAACATGGTTTTTTTGGGGGTGCGTGTGGTCTTTCGGAAAATCAGGTTTTCATCATTGGAAAGCTATCGCATCATCATCAGGGCAATCAAATTGTGGATTTTATTAAAAAAGAGGGATTCACAATCACCGAACTTTATGATGGTCAACTTTTTGATGGTGGCGGGATATTTTTATTATAAAAAAATAAGGTTTGTTTTGATAATTTACCTGTGAAAAACCGTTATTTTTGAGTCATTGTCGATGAAACAAATATGGAAAACCCGTTAGATATCAGCTATCAGTTTTTCGATGATCCAATGAAATACTACAATGCGATGCTTGATGACATTGGAGCAGCACGCAAAAGTATTTACATCGAAACCTACAAATTCGGGCACTCCACCATTGGAATGAAATTTCGTGATGCTTTGCAAAACAAGGCAAAAGAAGGTTTAGAAATCAAGTTGTTGATTGATTCGTGGGGCGGGAGTTCGATCCCGGATGGTTTTTTTGCTGAACTGATCAAGAGTGGGGGAGAGGTCAGGTTTTTCGAAAAGATTAAGATCAACATCGATATTTTAACGAGAAGCCATCGTCGGAATCACCGCAAAATCATGATTATCGATGACCGTATTTCGTACATCGGCTCATCAAATCTTACCGATTATAACCTGGTGTGGCGTGAAAGTGTTTTGCGGATGACGGGTAAAATTTCATTCGATTTCAAACGGGTTTTTTTGCAGGACTGGGAGATTTACAACAAATACATCCGTTACAAGAGAAGCCTAACTGCTGTAATCCGTCACAAGAATTTCGAAATCATCCGGGATGCACCTTCCATTACCCGGCAAAAAATAAAACGTCGTTATGAAGGTTTAATCCGAAGCGCTATCAACGAAATAGTCATCGAAACCCCGTACTTTCTTCCTGGTCATTTATTGCGGCGCGAGTTGGCTAAAGCTGCCAACAGAGGCGTTGTTGTTAAAGTTATCATACCCAAGACCTCCGATGTGCGCATGGTAAACATTTTGCACGGTCGTTACCTCGAAATGCTTCACAACAAAAACATCCGGTTTTTGTATTACACACCCAACAACCTGCATGCAAAAATCCTTCTTGTCGATAATAAAATCTTCTCCATAGGCTCGCCCAACTTCGACTACCGCAGTTTCCGCTACATGCACGAAATTGCAATTATCGGCACCGAAAAAGAAGTTGTAAAAACCCTGAAAAAACACATTGCTGAAACAGAAGCGCATTGTGAACCATTCGATTACGAAGCGTGGAAACGCCGACCGGCCATTCAGAAATTCTTCGAGTGGGTGTTGTTGCCATTACGGCATTTGCTGTGACGACACCGGGATTTTGGATTTTTTAGAAGAATCTTGCGAAACCATATAAACACCTGAAAAAATCAATATTGCAGCCACAATTTTTGAAATTGTAAAAGCCTGAACCCCCATCCAGGCCGTGATTACTGCTGCAATAAACGGCTGAAGATAAATGTAATTACTTACCACACTGGCATCCACCCTTTTCAGGGCGTAAATGGTGAACAGGTAAGCCAGAAAAGTGGTTGCCACAATTACAAATATCAACGACAACCAGGCTGACTGTGTAAAATTGGCAAAAGATACGCCTAACATTGGTTTCATTGAAATGGGTAAACTGAATAGTACCCCAAAACCAAACGCCCATTTCATCACAGCCACAGAGGAATATTTGTTCATCACGGGTTTGATCATTATCAGGTAAATGGCATACGCCACCGTGTTCATCAAGGCAAAAAGGTTTCCTCTGAAAGTGTCGGAATCAAAACTGATGTCGCCATGATAAACAATCATGATAACCGACCCCGCCGAACCCAGAAAAATACCTGCAGTTTTTAAAGGGGTAATCTTTTCCTGGCTCACAATCACAGCAAAAGAGAGCACGAAAATGGGATTTGTAACATGGATAAGGGCAATATCAACCGGTGTTGAATAATTCAATCCAATAAAAAACCAGTATTGATTAAGCGTTGTTCCCAACAATGAAGCGATGGCAATTGTCAACAGGTCTTTTTTTTCAAACTTTTCCCGTTTACCAAAAAGCGAAAGCAGAAAAAACAGGATGGAAGCACCAGCCAACCGGATAAATACCAGTTGTCCGGGGGTGAGATATCCTGGCATGAGCCCTTTGGAAATCCAGTAATTCGCGCCGAAAATGATAGCCGCTGCGGCCAAAGCGGCATGTGCTGCAAAGTTTTTATTCATAAAAATTGACAGGCAAAAGTAAAAATGATGAAAATATGGGAAGCGATATTTTACAATGAAATTTGTTACGAAAAGGCTGGATAATCCGCACAGAGACAATGAGGACAAACGGCATATTGTTATTTTTTAGGAAAAGAATTTAATGCTGAACCAGATAGCGTGAGAAAATAGTAATTTTGTTAAAAATCTTATTTCAATGACTGATTTTAAGGAAAAATACATCAACCCGTTCACCGATTATGGTTTTAAAAGGTTGTTTGGCGAAGAACCAAGTAAAGATTTATTGCTCGATTTTCTGAATGAACTGTTGCGTTCGGAGCAAGGGCAGATTACTTCCTTAACTTATCTGAAAAGCGATAAACTCGGGTCGAGCGAAGATGACAGGAAAGCCATCTTTGACCTCTACTGTGAAAATGAAAAGGGTGACAAGTTCATTGTTGAATTGCAAAAGACGAAACAAAAGTTTTTCAAAGACAGAACGGTTTATTATTCCAGTTTTCCAATTCGTGAGGCAGCAAAACGGGGCAGCGAATGGAACTTTGAGCTGAACGCCGTTTACACAATTGCCATTCTTGATTTTGTTTTCGATGAAGACAAGAACCAGAAGGATAAATACCTGTATAATGTGAAGTTAGCGGACATTGAGACATATAAAATTTTTTACGACAAGCTGACCTTTGTTTACCTTGAAATGCCCAAGTTCAACAAAACCATCAAACAGTTAGAAACCCGCTTCGACAAATGGTTGTATGTAATCCGGAACCTAAACAAACTCGACCGGATACCGGAAGAACTGAAGGAAGGAATATTTCTGCGTTTATTTGAATTGGCCGAAATAGCGAAGTTTTCGCCCATAGAAGTTCGCAATTATGAAGACAGTCTGAAAGCCTACCGCGATTTAAAAAACTCCATTGACACTGCAAGGGAGGAAGGCCGGATTGAAGGTATTAAAGAAGGTGAAAAAGAAGGGATAATAAAGGGAAAAGCAGAGATAGTCATCAGGTTGAAAGGCTTGGGATATGATGTTAAAGCTATTGCCGAAATTACCGGGCTTTCGAAGGAAGAAGCCCTAAAAGTCATCAAAAGTCATCAATAATAAACTGCTTCCGGAATTGCTATTTTTTAGAAACCAGATTTACCAAAAACGGAGCAATATCCTTCAACTTCAGAACATAGTCGGGTTTTGAGAGTTTGATAGCTGCCTCCGGCATGGCCGGTACTTCGGCGGTTTTTGGGTCCTGAACGATGGTAAGCCCGCCACAATCTTTGATCTTTTTTAATCCTTTACTACCATCATTGTTGGCGCCCGTGAGAATAATTCCAATAAGTGAGGAGCAGTAGGCATCTATGGCTGATTCGAACAGAACATCAATGGAGGGACGCGAATAATTCACCCGATTTTCGACGGAGAGGGAAAAAGTAAAATCTTCCTCGACCAGCAGATGATAATTTGGCGGAGCAAAATAGGCATGTCCCGGCAGTGCCGTTTCTTTTTCATCAGCTTCCTTTACAGTAATTTCTGATATGCCGTTGAAATGTTTAATCATGTAATTGTCAGACTGTGGGCTGATATGCTGAACAATAATTACCGGAAGCGAAAAATCAACCGGTAGCCTTGGAAGAATTTCTCCAAGCGCACTCATACCCCCGGCCGATACTCCGATGACAACTGCCCTGTAATTCATTATTCAGAAAACTTTTTCCTGTAAATTTTTTCTTTTTCAGATGTATGATCGAATTTTTCGGAATGTTCAGAAAACCGAAGACTCTCTTTGCTTCCAAGACATAAAAATCCTCCGGGAATCAAACTTTCGTAAAACAAGCGGATAACCTTGTTTTGCAGATCTTTGTCAAAATAAATCATCACATTGCGGCAAACGACCATGTTCATTTCGCCAAACACACCGTCGGTTACCAGGTTGTGATCGGCAAAGACGATGTTTTCCTTCAAAGACTCGTTTAAAATTACCGACTCATAACGGGCATTGTAATAGTCTGAAAAGGATGCCTTTCCTCCGGATTTTTGATAATTTTGAGTAAATTCCTTAATCCGGTCGATCGGAAAAATACCACTGCGGGCTTTTTGAAGCGCGAGCTGGTTAAAATCGGTTGCATAAATCTGTGTCCGTTTCAAAAGGCCTTCTTCGCGAAGTAAAATTGCCATCGAATACACCTCCTCGCCCGTTGCACAGCCGGCATGCCAGATTTTGATAAAAGGATAGGTTTTAAGCAGGGGAACTACCTCGGTGCGTATTGCCTGATAAAATGTTGGATCACGGAACATTTCGGTAACCGTGATTGACAAATCCTGCAAAACTTCCTGGTAAAATACAGGATCATAAAGCAGTTTGTGAATCATTTCGCAAACTGTTTGAAAACCAGAAACCGATAATCTGTGACGAATTCTTCGTTTGATATGTGCTTTTCCATAATTGCGGAAATCGTAACCATACTTCATGAAAATGGTTTGAAGGAACAGTTCGATCTCGATGTTCTCGTTTTCTTTTAGCAATTCCAAATCGTTCTTTACTGGTACAACCATACGCGTAATAATGACAGAAGTTTATCAGTATCAACAGGTTTGGTAAGGTAATCGTTTGCACCGGCCTCAATACATTTATCACGGTCGCCTTGCATGGCTTTAGCTGTGAGCGCAATGACAGGCATTTTTTTATACTTATTTTGTTTCCTGATTTCGCGCATCGCCTGATAACCGTCCATTTCGGGCATCATAATATCCATCAGCACCAAGTTGATATCAGGGCTTTCTTCCAGCTTTCTCAAACCTTCTTTGCCATTTCTTCCCACCTCGATTTTCAATCCGCGTTCTTCTAACAAACTACTCAGTGCAAATACGTTGCGCATATCGTCGTCCACGATCAACACTTTTTTGTCCTTCATGATGTCTTCCTTGTTGTGGACAATTTTGAGCATTTTTTGTTTTTCCTCCGGAAGGTTCGATTCTACACGGTGCAGGAATAGTGTTGTTTCTGCCAGGAGCCGCTCGGGCGAGCGCACGCCTTTGATGATGATGCGGTCGGAATACTGCATCAGGCGCTCTTCGTCTTCTCGCGACAATTCCTGGCCGGTGTAAATGATGACCGGAATATCGCTTTCGTCACCCTTCTTGCCGATTTTTTTTAACAGTTCAAATCCCGACATGTCTTTCAATCCCAGGTCGAGAATGATGCAGTCGAAATTGTCTTTTTTCAGCTGGTCGATGGCTTGCTTTCCTGATGAAACGGAGGTTATGGTAACATCATCATCCGCAATTAATTCCACAATAGCTTTTCGCATTCCATCGTCGTCTTCAACCACCAGCAGTTTCTTGAGTTGTTTGGAAATGTATGCGTCTATTTTGCTAAATGCTCCTTCAATGTCTTCAACGCTGATGGGTTTGGTAAGAAACCCGATGGCGCCTTTTTTCATGGCCTCCATACTTTTGTCTTTTCCCGACATAAAATGAACAGGAATGTGCCGCGTTTCAGGATTTTCCTTAAGGCGGTCCATCACCTGCCAGCCGTCAATTCCCGGAAGGCCAATGTCTAAAATTATAGCGTCAGGCTTGTAATAATCGGCGTAATGCAGCCCGGTTTCGCCGTTGGGAGCTATCAGGCATTTAAACCCTTTTTCGTGTGCCAGGTCGTAAAGTATTTGCGAGAAAGATGAATCATCCTCGATAATCAGGATAAATTTATCGCCTTTGTTGATGATTTTCCGGTCATCTTTTACTGCTTCAATCAAGGAGGCGTTGGTTTGCGGTGCAATTGGTTTTTCAGGTTCTGGTTTTTGAACAGGATGCTCATAAACAGGCTTCGCTGCATCGGGAATACCGGCGGGTTCTTTTTCAGAAAATGAATTGGTTTTTTGCGGGGTGAAGGCCTTATCCGATCGTTGTACAGGTAAAAACAGCCTGAAAATGGTTCCCTTGTCCACTTCGCTTTCGATGGTAATGTCGCCACCAAGAATATGGGCGAGATTTCGCGATATGGTGAGGCCTAAGCCACTTCCCCCGTATTTCCTTGAGGTTGTTCCGTCGGCTTGTGTGAACGCCTCAAAAACGATCTTTTGCTGTTCTTTTGGGATGCCAATACCAGTATCCGAAACTTCAAACAGCGCCAGGTTTCCTTCGGAAAAACCAAGTTTTTCTAATATTTTAGGCTCATTGGTCCGTGTAACGATCAGCGAAACGCTGCCCTGATGAGTGAATTTTATGGCGTTTGAAATCAGGTTTCGTATGATTTGCTGCAAGCGCAGGTTGTCAGTGTTGATGAATAGCGGGGCGTCGTTTTTTATGTCGATGTTAAGTTCCAGGCCTTTTTCGACGGCAAGCGGGCGGAAGATGTCGTCGATTTCGCGGATAAAATCCGGGATTTTAATTTTTTCGATGTTAACTTCCAGTTTACCCGATTCGATTTTTGAAAGGTCGAGAATTTCATTGATGAGCGAAAGCAGGCTCGATCCTGACGAATAAATGGTTTTGGCCGACTGGATTTGTTTATCATTCAAATTGCCCGGTTTGTTGTTCGAAAGTATTTGTGAAAGCACCAGTATGCTGTTGAGCGGGGTGCGCAATTCGTGCGACATGTTGGCTAAGAATTCCGACTTGTAGCGGCTTGCCATTTCGAGGTCGCGCGCCTTTTTTTCGATTTCTTTTTGTGCAAACTGAAGTTCTTCATTTTTTTTCCGGATATCGTCGCGCTGTTTTTCGATGGCAATGGTGCGTTCCTGCAGCTCTTCGTTGGTTACGCGCAACTCTTCCTGTTGGGTTTGCAACTGCTGTTCCGATTCTTTGAGCGCTTTGGTCTGCTCTTCAAGCTCTTCGTTGGCCTGACGCAGTTCCTCCTGCTGTACCTGCAGTTCCTCGGCCTGCTGCTGGGTTTTGGCTAACAATTTCCGGAGTTCGGTACGACCGCGTGATGCGTTTAATCCGATGGCGATATTCTGGCTGATGGTATTGATGAAGTTGATTTGATCATCGCTGAATACTTCAAACGAACCAATTTCAAGCACAGCAATCACATCATCATTAAAAAGACAGGGAACAATGTAGATGTTTTGGGGTGGCGCTTCGCCAAGCCCCGAATTGATGGTGATATAATCTTCAGGAACGTGCGTTATGGTGATTGCCTGCCGCTCCAACACCACCTGCCCGATAAGCCCTTCGCCCAATTTGTATTCGGTTACAATATTCTTGCGCTGGTTGAAGGCAAAACTGCCAACGAGCTTGTAAACGTTGTTTTCGCTGTTCAGATAAATGGCGCCGACGCGGGCATTTAACAGCTGACAGGTTTTGCTGATGATTTTCCGGCTAAGGTCGATAACTTCCTGTTCGCCACGCATCACATCGTTTATTTCGGCCTGGCTGTTTTTTATCCAGAGCTGTCGCCGTTTTTCTTCTGTCGAACTTTTAAGTTCAGTGGTCATCGAAATAAGCGCCCTCCCCAACTCATCTTCTTTCGAGCGCATCGTAATGTCTGTTTCCAGGTCGCCACGGGCGATGCGGTTGGCCTGTTCGACCACTTCGCTGAAGTTGTTTACAATCTGATTGATGGAGTAGGCCAGTTCGTCTTTTTCGCTTTTTGGAACTGCCTTTTCCGAAAAATTGCCATTGGCAATGGCTGAAGCAATATCCGATTTTTGTTTCAGACTGCTTTGCAAGTCGATGAATGAGTCCTGCAACATGCCTATTTCGTCTGCTGTATCAGATTTTATGTCGGTGTTAAGATCACCGGAGGCTAATGATTTCAGGTTATCCACAACTTTTAAAACAGGTTTGGTGATGGTTGCCGAAATAAACCGGGATGAAAAAAAAGTGATAACCATTAAGCCCAGGGCAATGAGCAAAATACTTATCAACAGCAGGTTGATTACAAAATTATTTAGCTTGTCGATGGTTCCGGCAAAGCGGACTTCCATCGACGACATTTCGAGCTTGGCCTGTTCCAGTTTTTCAAAAACTGCTTTTTCATCCGGGTTTTTCAAAAACTCCCTGATGCTTTCTTTTACTTTGGTGCCGTTTCGGTAGGCTTCATCGGCTATAGCCAGCGCATCGTTCATTTGCGGGTTGTTAACCAGCATCATCAACTCGAGGCGGCTGGCAATCAGGTAAGCCGTTTTACGATTGTAGTCGATGGTTGGGCCGTAGGTTTCGAGCAAAGTGTTAACAAACCCATCATGTGACTTTTGTTTATAAAAATCTTTCGATTTGCTGAAAACGTAGGCTATGTGTGCCGCAGAATCAAGATGCCGGTAAGATCGGGCTAAAACCGCCTCATCCTTGTTGTAGAGGTATTCGTAAAAAAGCTGTAAACCTGTGCGGTAATTCACATCGTGAACCCGTTGTTCGGTAAGCACCAGGGTGAGTACCCGTGTTGTTCTGAAAAAATACCAGGAAGCATACCCAATCAACAAAATGCTGATGATAGAGATGGCCGTCATGGTGTTGAGCCGGTGTTTGATCTTCAGGTTTAAAAACCATTTTTTCATAGAATAGCGTCTTTGAGAAAATAAAATCTGCTGGAAAATTATTCTGGTAAAATATTCAGTCGTTTAATGGTGTCGGTAATGCTCTTCAGGCTGATGGGTTTGGTGGTGTATTCGTCCATTCCGGCGTCGAGACATTTTTCGCGGTCACCCTTCATGGCATGGGCAGTCATGGCAACAATGGGTGTGTGCTGACCAAGTGGTTTTTCGTATTCGCGGATGAGCCCAGTAGCTTCCATCCCATCCATTTCAGGCATCTGAATATCCATGAAAATGATGTCGAACCGGGTTTCGGTCGCCGCTTTCACGGCTTCTTTACCGTTGTTTACAATGGTTACCTTGCAGCCCAGGTTTTCAAGCAGTCCAAAAGCAAGCTTCTGATTGATCAGGTTATCTTCGGCCAGCAATACCTTGTGTTTGTTTTTTACCGGAGTAATGTCATTCTGCTTGTAAACCTTAACTACAGGCTGATTGAAATCAATGTTTTCAACCACTTCGTTCAGCAGTTTGATCAGGTTATCCTGAAAAACGGGTTTGATCAGGTAACGTTTTATGCCATACTCGGCAAGTTTGTTGCGCTGCAGGTTAACATCGTCGGACGACAGCAGGATAACATCAGGAAACGGATTTAGTTTTCCTTCGGACTGAAGCAGTTGCGCCATTTCAATCCCATCCATTACCGGCATGTGATAGTCGAGCAGGATGATGTCGAACGGATTTTTGGAAGCGGCGCGGGCCATGATTTTTTCATAACCCTCTTTTCCGTCAACAGCTTCTTCAAAATCCATTTCCAGGTGTTTGAGCAAACCCTTGAGAATATTGCGGTTGGTAGAATTGTCGTCAACAATCAAAACGGATTTTTCCCTAAGTGAGGCATGAAATCCCGATGCAGCCTCAACGGGTGGTTTATCCGATTTTTCAAGCAAAACATCAAACGTAAACACACTTCCGGCATTAAACACACTCTTTACCTTTATGTTGCCCTTCATAAGTTCCACAAGGCTCTTGGAGATGGCCAGCCCAAGACCTGTTCCTCCAAATTTGCGTGATGTAGAACTGTCGGCCTGACTGAACGACTTGAACAGGTTCGACATCTTGTCTTCAGGAATTCCGATCCCGGTGTCGCTTATCGCAAATTCTATCCGGGCAAACCGGTCTTCCTCCTCAACGAGTTTAACGCCCAGCTTAACTTCGCCTTTTTCGGTAAATTTGATGGCATTTCCAATCAGGTTAAAAAGCACCTGACGCAATCGCACCGGGTCGCCATGAAAATAGTTGGGAACGCCGTTGGCAATGTCCAATATCAGTTCGATGCCTTTGCCCGAGGTTTTTGATGATAACGGGCGGAGCACTTTTTCGATCACATCGCGCAGGCTGAATTCCACCAAGTCCAATTCCAGTTTGTGGGCTTCAATTTTCGAAATATCGAGGATGTCGTTGATGATGTCTAACAACGATTCACCCGAGAATTTCACGGCTTCGATGCGTTCTTTCAGCTCTTCGTCGAGATGTCCCATCAGCGCAAGCTCGGTCATGCCGATGATTCCGTTGAGCGGCGTGCGTATTTCGTGGCTCATGTTGGCCAGAAACTCGCTCTTGGTGCGGCTGGCCTGTTCGGCAAGTTTTCGTGCACGTCTCATTTCTTCTTCAGCTTTTTTCCTTTCGGAAATGTCGCTGATAAAGTTGAGCAGCGAAAACTGACCTTCCCAGTTTATCACTACCGAGTTTATTTCAACCCATTTAATGTCGGTAGCCGACACAATTATTTTTACCTCAATTTTGTGGTCGGTAATCTCTTTGCCCAACCGCTCGAAATGCTCGTTTTGAAGCGAAGCCCTGAACTCGGGATGGACAAAATCCATAAAAAGCTGGTTGTGAATATCCGATGTTTTGCCGGTCAGGATCAGGCTGGTTTTGGGATTGTGAAAAATAATCCGCCCCTGCGATAAAATGAAAATACCTTCGTTGGCATTTTCGAAGATATCCCGGTATTTTTCTTCGCTGGTTTTGAGCATTTCACGCGATTTCAGAAGTTCTGAAATGGTGTTTTCGAGTTTCAGGGTGAGGTCTTCCAGGGTGTTGCGCTGGCGATAAAGGTCGGTGAAAACACTTACCTTGCTTTGCAAAATTTCGGGTTCGATGGGTTTGAAAAGATAATCCACAGCCCCGGCGTCATAACCCCTGAAAATGTGCTTCTTTTCCTTGTTGATGGCTGTGATAAAAATGATGGGGATGTGCCGGGTTTTTTCCGATCCGCGCATCAGCTCTGCAGTTTCAAAACCGTCCATGCCGGGCATCTGAACATCAAGCAGAACAAGTGCAAAGTCGTAGTCGAACATCATAGCCAGGGCTTCATTCCCCGAGTGAGCCTTCACCAGGTTGATGTCGGTCGAATCGAGAATGTTTTCGATGGTCAGAAGGTTCTCTTCCCTGTCGTCAACCGCCAGAATATTTATTTTCTTTTTTTCCGCCATATTTTACCCATCAAATCCGATAGAAAAATCCCATCAAAAATAGCAAACATTAAACAATGCAAACCCGGCAACAGCAACAAAGAAACGAAATCAATGGTTATGAACCGGAATTTTTTCCTCGTCCAGCTTCATTTTGATGCGGGAAGTAAGGATGTCGATAGCCACGTGGTTGGTACCGCCCTGAGGAACAATGATATCGGCGTACCTTTTGGTGGGTTCGATGAACTGCAGGTGCATGGGCTTAACAAACTTTTCGTAATGATCCAGAACACCCTGCACCGACCGGCCACGCTCTATCAGGTCGCGTTTGATGATGCGGATGAGCCGATCGTCGGCGTCGGCATCCACAAAAACCTTGACGCTGAATCTGTCGCGGAGCCGGGCATTTGTCAGAATCAGAATTCCCTCGACGATAATCACTTTTTTGGGATCAACAGTTACGGTTTCTTTTGCCCGTGCGCAGGTTACGTACGAATAAATTGGCCGTTCGATGGCTTCGCCCCTGATGAGTTTATCCACGTGTTTGTTGAGCAGCTCAAATTCGATGGAGGCCGGATGGTCGAAGTTGATGCGTTTTTTTTCCTCGTCCGAAAGGTGGCCATTGTCTTTGTAGTACGCGTCCTGCGAAATAACCGAAACCGAGTTTTTTGGCAGCCCGGTCATGATTTTGTTTACAACCGTTGTTTTCCCCGAACCAGAGCCGCCTGCAATTCCGATAATCAGCATAAGTTTTTTTTGGTCAAAAGTAAGGATTTCTTCAAATAACCAAACGTTGATGCAGGAAGAAGGGTGAAAACAAAAAAGGCAGTCGTTAAAAACTGCCTTTTGCCTGGTCGGGATGGTGAGATTCGAACTCACGACCTCCACGTCCCGAACGTGGCGCGCTAACCGGGCTGCGCTACATCCCGACTTATGAGGCGACAAAAGTAAAAATCTTTCGGAAAACACGGCAAAATATTTTCGTCGCTTCTTGAAAGCCTACCCCAACAAGACATCCCCCTTCATCGTAAGCCGGTCGAAGTAAGCCGGAACGGGGTTGACCAGTTAATGATTCACATTTGGAAAATCATCAACCCCTGACAGGGTTCAAAACCCTGTCAGGGGTGGGGATGTGGGTTACTTAAACGCCCTCTCCAGCAGTCCATCCCCCTTTATCGTAAGCAGGTTGAAGTAAACCGGAACGGGGTTGACCAGTTAATGATTCACATTTGGAAAATCATCAACCCCTGACAGGGTTCAAAACCCTGTCAGGGGTAGGGATGTGGGTTACTTAAATGCCCTCTCCAGCAGTCCATCCCCCTTCATCGTAAGCCTGTCGAAGTATGAAGGAACCGGGTTTCCCAACAATTTATCCACGTACATTTTGGCAAGGTACTGGCCAAGCATAAAGCCCTGGCCGCGCATGCCAATGAACAGGCCGAGGTTGGGATCGGGAACCATGCGGGGTTCCACATAATAACCCGCCCAAAAGTCTGGAAGCCAGGAGAGGAAAGTGTTGAGAATCGGTTAAAGACGAATAAATACCCATTTTGTTATGACTATTGCTAAAACACACTTTTGATTTAAATTTGTAGTTTTGTTAGAAACAAGAATTATGATAACAATTGAAAAAAACGAGGTAGCTGACTGGCTCTTGCTCTCATGCAAATCCGAACATCGCAGGATGCAAGAGAAGATTGATTTGTTTGTGCAAAAGTACAATCAGACATTTTCTGAATTTGAATTGGAAGTGAAAAATGCTGAACAGGAAAGCTTCGGGAAATGGGATGATTATATCGAATGGAAAGCTTATCAGCAGTCCTTCATCAGTTTAAAACATAAAATAGCTGAAATTGAAAAAGGGCATTTTACAGTTTCTTGAGGGTAACAGGTCAATCAACTCGTTTGAGATAATTGATTTTCGTCAGTTTGATACAGGGTTTTATTTAAAGCTTGTGGTAGAATTCGTTAATGGTACAACCCTTCATGCAAAGGAATATTTCGATGTTTCTGAAAGGAATTATTCTTTTCATTGGCAAGATCAAAAGGGGAATATGCTTTTGCGCTGGGATAATGCCCCTCATCACCCCAATTTAATTACCTTCCCACATCATAAACACAAAAATACAGGTGTTGCCCCAAGCCATGAAATTACTTTGGAAGAGGTTATCATATTTATTGAAAAGGAGATAACCAAAAGTTAATGGACATCAAAAGTCAGACTGTGTTTTTTCATTGGCACGACCCGGGCGCAACTTTATCAGGGTTTAATTCCTACTTAAACGCCTTCTCCAGCAGACCATCTCCCTTCATGGTCAGCCTGTCGAAGTAAGCAGGAACGGAGTTGCCCAGTAATTTATCCGCGTACATTTTGGCTAAATACTGGCCTAACATGAAGCCCTGGTCGCGCGTACCGATAAACCGGCAAAGATCAGGATCGAGGACAATCCAGCGTTCGGGTTAATTGCCGGTCCAAACGGCCAGTACGCACACAAAGGAAATATCAAAAAATTTTATTTTTAAAGCGCCCAACATTTTCATTACTTTTGCAATAGGACGAAAAACAATATTTTATGAGTACTTTGGAATTAAGAAACTCAATTATCGAACAGTTGTCAACGATTGAAGATGTTTCATTTTTAAATGCCTTAAAAACAATCATAGCCTCAAAAGTGTCAGATAGCGTTTATGAATTAAGTGATTTCCAAAAAAAACGGATTGAATTGGGCAGGCAACAACTAAAAGACGGCCAAACCATTTCTCATGAAGATTTACAAAAAGAAATTGACCAATGGTTAAGTTCAAAATAAATTGGTCGCGTGAGGCTCGTTTGGATTTGATTGACATTCTTGAATATTACCTAAACCGTAATAAATCTGCAACTTACAGCAAAAAGTTAAACGCAAAAATCAATCGAAGTGTCAATTTGCTGTCAAAAAACCCATTGTTAGGAACCAGAACTAATTTTGATACAGTAAGAGCATTGGTTACAGGCGATTACCAAATCATTTATGAAATTTTTGACCAAATGATTCTTATCATTATGCTTTGGGATTGCAGAAGAGATCCTGGAGACAAAATTTTTGACCAAAGGATGAAGAATCGTTAACATTAAGGCAATACCGGAATTCTTATTTTAAAAATTTCACAAACAAAGGAACTGATATAAACCCCTGACAGGGTTCAAAACCCTGTCAGGGGTGGGGTAGTCGTATAAAATTCAATTTCTCT
>CALFEP010000294.1 GCA_937950125.1 uncultured Bacteroidota bacterium | reverse complement strand
AGAACATTCCGGTGTTTTTCATTTCGACAGGCGCTCACGAAGACTATCACACACCCATGGACAACCTCAAGGGTATAAACACTAATGGGATGCTGAAAGTTTTGGCTTTTTCGGAAAAACTTGTTCTCAAACTTGCAAACCAACCTTCAATGCTCACCTTCAGGGAAGCAGGGCCAAAAACCAGGGCAAGTCATGGCTATACTTTTAAGGTAACTTTTGGGATTATGCCCGATGTTTCGGCATCGGCGAACGACGGATTGGGCGTTGATGGCGTCAGAAAAGGTGGACCGGCTGATCTGGCTGGGCTTATGAAAGGGGATAAAATAATTGCCATCGAAGGAAAACCCATTTCAAATATTTATGATTACATGGGAAGGCTGAAAAAACTCGAAGCCGGACAACGTGTGTCGGTGGATGTGATGAGAAAAGGAAAAAAAGAAGTGTTTATTGTTGAATTGTAATGCTCAAAATAATTCAGTTAAATGGCAAATTTCAACGATATCATTCATTCAAATAAACCTGTAGTTGTCGATTTTTCGGCTGAGTGGTGCGGTCCATGTAAAATGATGGCGCCAATTCTGAAAGAAGTAGCCGCGAACGTTGGCGAAAAAGCCAGAATTATCAAAATTGATGTTGACAGAAACCAGGAAGTAGCCCGTAAATACCAGATTGTGAGTGTACCTACAATCATGATTTTCAAAAACGGGCAAACCCTTTTCAGGCAGTCAGGAGTTATTCAGGCAAGGCAGCTGCAAAGTCTTATCGAACAGTTTGCACAGGCATAATCAGCAAAAATCAGCTGTATCTGTAGTTTTTTTTATTTTACTTCCGACCGGTTAAAAAACCGTTACTTTGCGCAGAAATAACGCTGCTGTATGATCGATTTTTTTGGAGAAGAAGTTTTTCACAAGTTTATAAAATTTGGACTGGTAGGATTTTCGGGGCTGTTTATCGACTTTGGAATTACCTGGTTTACCAAAGAAAAACTGCGGATTCAAAAATACGTAGCCAATACCATCGGATTTTGTTCGGCAGCTACTACCAATTATTTCATCAACCGTATCTGGACTTTCCACAGTGCAAATCCCGAAATAGCTGTCGAATATTCACAATTTTTTGTTGTTTCGCTTATTGGCCTGGCTATCAATACACTTATCCTTTGGCTTATTGTTACCCGGCTCAAAATTAATTTCTATCTGGCCAAAGTATTCGCCATCATAGTGGTTACAATCTGGAATTTCTTTGCAAATCTTTATTTTACATTCGCCTGAAATCAATAGGTTTTGGTCATATTGGCCGGAACGCAAATGGTGTAATCAGCTTTTCCAATGTATTCCTCTTTTAGGCTATCGATCGTATCCTGAGCCACTGTTGTGATTGTAAATATTTTAATATCAGGATTTTGATTTTTAATATACCAATAAATTCCTTCAAAATTTTCTGAATGATAGGAACCGTTGTAGTGGATAACAACCCGTCCGGGTTCAAAATTTTTCATAATGAAATGTGCCATGGTAGCATCTTTCAGTGCCTGTGCCTTTGGCAGGTTTTCGGAGACATGACTTGCCTGACCCGATTCTTCCATCATTTTTAGCATTCCAATGTAACCAGGTAATTCGGGATCGTACGAAATTGGTAAGGGCGGTAAAAATGTTCTGGCTTCAGGGCTTATTTTATCCAAAGCTTCAAAGCCACCTTTGTTGACCATGGAAGCATACCTGCGGGGTACATTGCTGGCAACGAACCTAAGCTTGTTTTCTTTGGCAAATTCAACCAAAGGTTTGTAGTCGGTTTTGTAATTATCCCAAAGTTTGGCTTCGTCTTCAAAGTTTTTCTGTCTTATTAAACCCGAAAAATACTCATCAATAAGTAGCTGATTATCTGTTTCAAACATTTCGGCAGCCAACACCAGTTTATCGCCTGAATTCTCGAACAGGCTTTTTGCCGTTTCCAACTCGAGCCAGTGGCAAACCGGATCGTTGTGCAATTCGCCAAAAAGGATGACATCAGAGGATGTTGCCTCCTTAATCATCTCTTTGAATTTTGCTTCCTTACCTTTTTTATCAAAAATAATGTAGGCCGGCTTATCAGATTTAAAGGCAAAAAGTGCAGGGAATATCAGTGCTGAAAAAAGAAAGAAAAGTTTTTTCATAAGTAGTTGATTTATTATTCGTTGTCAATATTTTTTAACTTTTCGCGGATGCAATCTTTTAAATGTACCGAACGACCATCAGGGCCAATATTTACAAAAAGCATGGTTGTTGAACAAACGGTTTCTTCGTCGTGATGATCGAAATTAAATCTGCGGGCTTCTATTGATAAAGTAATGGACGAGTTTCCTACCTTAATTATTTTTCCATAAATGCGGATGTGATCATTCACTTTGACGGGTTTTTTAAAGATTACCTCGTCCATTTTCAGGGTTATCATGTTTGGCGAACAGGCAGTTTCGGCGGCGAAGGTGCCACCAGCTTCGTCTAACCACGACAGCATGGCGCCACCAAAGAGGTTGTTGTTGATGCCAATATCGCTGGTTTTGCAAATCTTGGTTGAAATGAGTTTCATATCGATCAAATTTTCTTCAGTTCATCAGCCCTGAACATGAGTGGCAAAAGGTTTTCGACGCTGTCAGAAACATAACAAATACCACTGCTTCCCATCATTATTACCCTGATTTTTTCGTGTTGTCTGTTTTCGGTTTCTGCCATCACCTGACGGCACGAGCCACATGGGGTTGTTGGATTTGTAACTTTAAAACCATTTGAATTTGCTGTAATTGCAATTGTCTTCACGGTTTCACCAGGATAATTTGCCGAAGCGTGAAACAGAGCAACCCTTTCTGCACATAATCCTGATGGATAAGCTACATTTTCCTGATTATTCCCTATAATTATGCGTCCGTTTCCCAACCTTACCGCAGCGCCTACGAAAAACCCCGAATAGGGTGCATAAGCCTTTTGAGAAGCTTCGACGGCATGCTCCAACACTTCCCGGTCGTCAGCTGATAATTCATCAGGGGAATCATATGCCCATATTTCGACAGAATGTTTGATTTTCTTCATATTTGCCAAATTCAAAAAAAATATGAGCGAAAGTACAAATTATTAGTTCCTGAGTGTGAAAATAAAAAAACAAGGTCGTTTTAATTTAAGCATCATCAGCAAAAACAACCTTGTTTGCGTTAAGTACAGTTGCTAAAAAAGATCAGTTCAATTTTCCGGAAGGTTTAATGTTGCCACTCAGAATTGATGAATATTGGTTTTTTTCTTCGATGAGTGTTATTGCCTGTTTAACCTCAGGGTCATCAACCAGGCTTGCTTCAACTTTACCTTTCTGGTAATAATACCTCGAAACGATTTCAATTTTCATGATTTCGCTTATTTCGTCTTTCTGTAGGTTCAGGTCATCGTTTTTGTTGTGCATGAGTTTTGCCTCCAGTTGGCTAATTTCTGACTGAATATTGTCGTAATACTCTTCAATTTCGGCAACTTCACGAAGTTTCCTGAGTGTTTGCTCACTGGCAGTTGTGTATTCAAAATCCTTACGGCTGTTGACAAAGCTAATGAAGTCGTTGTAAATTTCATCGGTGATTGCAAATTCTCTTGCAGGTGGGATTGAGTCGTGTTCGCGGGCAAATTTGTTTGCGTAATCAAAAATGATAAACTTGCTCAGGAGTGCTACAGTTATCGGGCTTATTTTTTCTGGATTGCTGTAAACATCAGGTTCAATGCCTCCGCCATCGTAAACCTTCCGGCCATTTTTGGTTTTGAATTCCGAAATTAACGAATCAGGAACTTTTGAGGCAATCCCGTCAATATTTCTGTGCGAATAATCGATAGCCTGAATGCATCGGCCACTTGGGATATAATATTTGGCCACCGTAATTTTTACCTGCGAGTTGTAACTTATTGGAAATACATTCTGCACCAGTCCTTTTCCATAGGTTCGCTGACCAACAATTACAGCTCTGTCCATATCCTGAAGGGCTCCTGCCACAATTTCGGAGGCCGAAGCCGAAGCCTCATCCACCAGCACTACAATTGGAATTTCGGTGTCTTCGGGCTTATTGGTGGTATAGTATGATTTGTTGCGTGCGGTTTCTTTCCCTTTGGTCGAAACAACCAATTCGCCTTTATCGGTAAAAATATTAACAATATCCACTGCCTCATTCAGCAATCCGCCTCCATTTCCCCGAAGGTCGAAAACCAATCCTTTGAGGTCGTTTTTTTCCCTGAGGCTGCTAAAAGCTTTTTTTACTTCAGAGGAAGCATTTTGCGTAAAACCTGACAACTTAATGTATCCGGTCTGTGGATTAATCATGGAATAATAGGGGATGTTGTCGATTTTGATGTTTTCGCGCTGAATGTTAACGATAAAGGGTTTTGCTGTTCCTTCACGCTCAATCAGCAGGTTGATGGTGGTTCCGGGTTCGCCCTTCAATATTTTGCTTACTTCATCAGTTGTTTTGCCCTTTGCTGGTTTTCCATCAACTTCAAGTATTTTGTCACCGGGAACCAACCCGCTTTTATTGGCCGGGAATTTCTCGTAAGGTTCGGAAATGACCACATAATCGCCCTGTTTGTGAATAAGTGCTCCAATACCTCCATATTGCCCGGTTGTCATCAGCTTGTAATCTTCAATATCCGATTCAGGAATGTAATTGGTAAATGGGTCCAACGACTCAAGCATTTTATCAATTCCTGTCTTCATCAGCTCTCCGGGGCTGATATCATCAACATAGTTCATGTCGAGCTGTTTATACAGATCGGAAAATATCTCAAGGTTTTTGCTGATTTCGAAATCATTGTTCCGGGTTTGTGCGAAAACCTGGCCAAACGTCAGCAACAACGAAATAATTAGGGTTAAAAGCCTGATTTGTTGTTTCATGGTAATTTTAAATTTTATGCTCTTTTTGTGATCAGTTTGTTTTATTATTCAATGCTACAATTAAACGTTTGAGGATGTTTATTATTTTCACCTCAAGGTTGGCATAATCTGGCATTTGTTTGCCATTGAAAACCAGTGCAAAAGCAATCATTTCCGTGTTTTGTGAAAGTTCGGTAAAAAGGGGAGATTTGTTTTTACGGTATGCTTCCCGCATCAATCGCTTTATTTTGTTACGGTCAACAGCCTTTTTGAAATATCTTTTCGACACTGTGAAAAGGCATTGCACCGAAGGAGAAAAAGATGTTTTGATATCTGGGGGTAATTTCAGAAAAATTACTTTAAAGGGGTATTCAAAAAAAGAATTGCCTTCAGCAAAAAGTTTCTGAATTAGCCGGTAGTTATGGAGGCGCTCCTCCTTTTTGAGTGTTTTGGCTGTTTGCATAAAAAAAAGTTTTGGCAGGTTACCTGCCAAAACATTTTATAGTACTTATCTTTTTTATTCAACGAAGTAAAATTCTTATCTGGTACAAGCCGGGGATGTTACTCAATTTTATGGCCATTCTTTTTGGAGATTTTCTCCAGAAACTGATCGAGGGCCATGGTCATCGAAGGCGCAGTTTTGGTTGGTGCATTCAGATCGAGTTTCAGACCAGCATCTTTTACCGCTTTGGCTGTTGTAGGACCAAAAACGGCAATTTTGGTGTCACCCTGCTGAAAATCGGGGAAATTTTTCAGGAGCGAGGTAATCCCGGATGGGCTGAAAAAAATCAGCATGTCGTACTTTTTTATGTCAATGTCGGACAAGTCGCTTGCCAATGTTTTGTAAAGTACCGCTTTGGTGTAATTAATTTTAGAGTCCTCAAGCAGTTTTGTCAACGACTGCTTGTGAATGTCAGAGCAGGGTAGGAGATATTTTTCGTCTTTGTGCTTTTTAATAATTTCCAAAAGGTCTTTAAAATTCTGCTTACCGTGAAAAATCTTTCTTTTCCTGAACTGCACGTACTTTTGAAGATAAAATGAGGTGGATTCGGAGATGCTGAAATACTTCATGGTTTCGGGTACTTCAATCCGCATTTCTTTGCAAATCCTGAAAAAGTGATCAACTGAATTACGGCTCGTAAAAATAACAGCTGTGTGATCGAGAATACCAACCTTGTCTTTTCGGAAATCGCGTGCGGGAATACCTTCGACAGTGATAAATTTGAAAAAATCGATATTAAGATTATACTTTTGAGCCAATTCGTTGTACGGATTTTTTACAGCATCAATTGGCTTTGGCTGAGAAACAAGTACATTCATTACCATCAAATTGTGACTTTTTAGTTTACCATTTTTAAATAATAAAATAAAATGACGTGTTTAAAATCAACCTGATAATACATTTACAATCCAAATTACAGGCAAAATTTCAAGCGCGCAAAAGTACATAAATTTTTGATAAAAAGAATAATTCTGAATGTCCCATGAAATTACCAAACCTCTTATTGCCCTGAAAATGAAAAGTATGGATGCCAGAATAATGAGTAAAACAATTACAAAATCAGTTGGAACATACACCGAAAATATGAGAAGCGGGATAAATAATAGAGCGGCAATCGTATTAAAAAAGAAAACATTGGCCAGATACTCGCTTGATTGAACTGGGGTTTTAAAAATAAACCCTGATAGTTTCACGACCATGGTTTTGAGAGAGATGTAACCGAAAACGGCCATAAAAATGATGAAAAAGTCAAGCAATTGCCGGCTGGTTTTTTTAAACTGGTAAACATGATACCAGTCGTTTATCTGGTAAATGAGATTCGAGATAATGAGTATTTGAACAAACAATATCAACAATCTTCGTTGGGGCGAAAAAATCAACCCTTCTCGGAACAATTGCCTGAATTTATTCCTCGATGTAATCCCTTTTTGCAGCAATTTTACAATATTTTTCTGCGTAAGCCTGACCAATGAAAGTATCAACAAGGCAAAAACCAAAAGTCCAACCTGCCATTCCTGACTATTTACAAGCAGTGGTTTAGGGTTGATGGTTATTTTTTGAGAGAAATGTCCGGTGATCAGTTTTTGGGTAGGTTCATCTTCCTTCGCAACTTCTATGGGACGCATGCCGCTTTTATTGGGCAGGTAAATGTGCTTTGTAATATCAGGCCTAAGGTAAACGGTGTCTGATATTTTTCCTTTAATTAGCCAGTTTCCGTCATTTGAAAAGGTTTTGTCGTGCATAGCCGCTGCAAAAATAAATTAATTCGTGGCAATCACTGTGACTGTTTTTTTTATTTTTGACAACATAAAATACTCAGTTATTAATAAAATTTTACACACTATGTTCAACTTGATATTGTTTGGTCCCCCGGGTTCGGGCAAAGGAACCCAATCACTCAAAATCGCTGAAAAATACAGGTTTGCGCACATTTCAACGGGCGATATTTTCAGAAATGAAATTAAAAATTCTACCACTATGGGTTTAAAAGTAAAAAGTATCATCGAAAAAGGTGAACTTGTTCCCGATGAGCTGTTGATGGAAATATTGGAAGGTGCGCTGAAAAAATTCAGTGAGATAAATGGATACATATTCGATGGGTTCCCGCGAACCCTGCCCCAGGCAGGATTTCTCGATACCTCGCTTGGCAAAATGAACGAAAGCGTTTCGTTGGTAATTGCTCTGGATGTTGACGAACAGGAAATTGTGCAACGTCTGCTGAAAAGAGCACAATTGGAAGGGCGCAGGGATGACACCGAAGAGGTAATCAGAAACCGGATGAGCGTCTATCATTCGCAAACAAAACCCCTCATGGATTTTTATGAAAAGCAGGGCAAATTTGAATCCATTCATGGAATAGGAACGATTGATGATATTTTTGGTCAGATTTGTGCAATTATCGAAAAACACAGGTAATAACTGCCAATAAAAAAAATGGGAGTTAAGCGTGGCTTGACTCCCATTTTATTGCAAATCAGTGTTTTATCAAAGCTCTTTGCTTACCGAAACTGTAGTATCGGCATTGAAGTTAACTTCGAATCCCAGTTTTTTAAATACAGCAATCATTGGTTTATTATCCTTGGTTGTTTCGGCAACCATACGTTTCAGGTCATTCATTTTCGAAATTTCAAGGCAATATTCTGTCAGAATTTTTCCCAGGTCTTTGCGTTGCCATGCATCAGTAATCAAAACGGCATATTCAACGGTTTCCACGTCCGGATCAGCAATCAAACGGCCAATTCCAATGAGTTTGCGCCTGCCTCCTTCTTCAACTTCAGCCACAATGGCAAGTTCGCGGGCATAGTCGATGAAGCAAAACTGCGTTGCCACTTCATGCGAATCGAAATGAAAATTGTATCTGAACCTGGAATAAATCGATTCTTTTGAACAACTTCCCAACATTTCCAGCCACAAAGGTTCGTCTTCTGGTTTTATTGGTCTTAGCAATGCTGTCTGACCATCGCCAAGAACCGTTGTTTTGATGTATCTTTCGGGGTAAGGTCTTAAAATCAGGTGTGAGTATTGTGGTACCGGATTTTTCAGGGTTTCCTCGTCCAGAACAACATGGGCATCCAAAGCAACAACATCGTTGGCAGTGATGATAATGGGATTTATGTCCAGTTCCTGTATTTCCGGATAATCGGCAGCTAAGTACGACAACCTGATCATCACCTCAACAAGTTTAGTAATGTTCTTTGGCGGATGTCCACGATAGCCTTTTAGCAATGGGTAAATTTTCAGCGATTCAATCATCTGGTTGGCCAAACGCTCGTTGAGTGGAGGGAATTCAAGCCTTTGATCTTTAAATAGCTCGGCTTCAATACCGCCCATTCCGATAAGAATTACGGTTCCAAATATTTTATCTTTTTTAATCCCCAGGATAAGTTCAACAGAGTCGTGTACTGCAATCATTTTCTGCACAGTGCACCCTTCGATAACTGCTTCGGGAAGGTTTGCCGGTACTTTGTCGAGGATTCCTTTAAAAGCAACGCGAAGCATCTGTTCATTCTCGATGTTCAAAACCACACCGCCAACCTCCGTTTTGTGCAGGACATCGGGTGATTGAACTTTTAATACCACCGGATAGCCAATTTTGGCAGCAATAGCCAGGGCTTCCTCTTCGGTTTTGGCTAAAATGGCTTCTGAGGTTTTTATTCCGTAAGAATTTATCAGCAGCTTTGAATCTTCTTCCGATAAAATTTGTCGTTTTGGAAATATTTCATGAATGAACTTTTCTCTGATCGATTTTCTGTCGTAATGAAACGAAACAGGAACATCTTTAGGGGTTTCGAATAATGCATCAAGGTTTCTCGAATAATCAACAAGTGTCATAAAGGCACGAACTGCCTGTTCGGGCGTCTGATAGGCAGCAATCCCCGAATCGTTGAACAGGCGCATTCCTTCTTCCATGCTGTGGCCGCCAAGCCAGGCCGCCATGATTGGCTTGGTAGAACCTTCTGAAACTTTTATTATTGAGCGGGCAGTTTCGGTGGGTTTGGTCATTGCCTGTGGAGTTAAAATCACCAGAACGGCGTCAACACCCGGGTCGTGCAAAACAATTTCTGTAGCTGCTGCAATGCGCGGAGGTAGTGCATCTCCAAGCACATCCACCGGATTGCCATGCGACCAGAAAGAAGGCAACAGGTCATTAAGTTTTTTCATCGAATCATCCGAAAGTTTACACAATTTTCCATTGCGGATAATCAGGCTGTCGGTAGCCATTACACCAGGCCCACCGGCATTGGTTACTATGCCCAGGTTAGGACCTTTGGGAATCCTTTTTCTTCCAATGAGATCGGTAAAATCGAAGATGTTGCCAATATTGTAAACCCTGGCAATTCCAGCACGACGGAAAAGAGCATCATAAATTGCATCTTCTGATGCCATGGCGCCTGTATGCGATGCTGCTGCCTGTGCCGATTCCGGAAAACGGCCTGCTTTGTAAACAATAATCGGCTTTTTGCGGGCAAATGCACGCGCCGCCGACATAAATTCATGGGCAAAGGTGATGGATTCAACGTACAATACAATTGAGCGCGTGTTAGGGTCCTGACCGAAAAAATCCATCAAATCTCCAAAACCAACATCCATTGTGTTTCCAATCGACACAAAATATGAAAAACCAATGTTTTCGGTCATCGCCCAATCAAGAACAGAAGTACACAAAGCACCCGATTGCGAGATGAAAGCCACATGACCCTGCTTGGGCATTCCATTGGCAAAACTGATATTCAGATGCTGCCCCGGAACAATAACCCCAAGGCAATTAGGGCCAATAACCCGCATATCATACTTTTTTACAATCTTTTTAACCTGGTCTTCGAGTAACTTCCCTTCATCCCCAATTTCCTTAAAACCTGCTGACATAATTATTAATCCCTTGATGCCTGCTTCACCGCATTCTTCAACGATTGCAGGTACTGCCTGTGCATTGGTCGTAATTACGGCCAGATCAGGTGTTTTTGGCAAACTTTTAACACTGGGGAAACAAGGAATTCCCATCACCGCCTCATGCTTTGGATTAACCGGATAAACCACTCCGCGAAAACCACCTCCCACAAGATTCCGCAAGGTAATGCCACCCACACTGTCGGGATTGGTTGGTACACCAATCAGTGCAATCCGCTGAGGTCTGAAAATGCTGTTTAATTTACGAATTCCCATCTTGTATAATGAATTGAAATGTAAGATTATACTATTTTAATGAACTCAATAACTGTTAATTAATTCACAAAAGTATTAAACAAAATTGAATATTGGCAGAGTTTTATTGTCTGAACCATGCTTTGTGGTAACCCGTGTATGAATTACACTTTTTAAAGTTTTATTTAATGTATTGATATTAAATCGGTTATTTTTAATGGCCAAGGGATTTTTCCCAAAGACCTCTTCCAAAAGTTGCCACATGAAGCTTCATTAACTTTTCATTAATTTTTAATTCAGTAATTCTTACCGAAGGAAAATCAGTCACCCTCTGCCAGTCCGAATGATTATCCTTAAAAAACAATCCATAATCAGTTCCAATGTAAAGGAGCTCTTTTTCAACGTTTTGCAACGCAATGGCATTCACAGGTTTGTCGGCCAAAAGACCATTTGGGTCAACATTTGTCCATGTTTCCCCTCCATTTTCGGTACTCCACACCCGGTATTGGCCATTGATTCCTGTAAATCCGATCCAGAGTTTTTCAGGATTTGACGGATGAAGGCAAATGGAGGTAATGATGGCAATGGTGTCATTGTCGTTAAGATAACCCGGATGGTTGAGCCTGATAAATTGCTGGTTTTCATTATCCCTGTTGCCGATTCCTCCATTTACCGATCGGTAAAGCCCCGATTCGAGTTGCCAGTCTGACGAAGGATCGTTTTGTTGTCCTCCGGTTACCACATACATTATTTTATTGTCGGATTGGCTTATCGCTAATTCTGTAATTTGCCGGGCATGTCCCATAGGTTCGGCTTTGTAAATGTCCGATTGCCTCCACCAAATGTCAGTGGCTGGAACGCTGTAATTTGCCTTTTGCTGCTCCAGGCTGAACAACTCGGTGAAACCAAACCATAATTTTCCATCTGAAGGATGATTAATCAAAGGGAAAGTCTTTACGGTAATTACCGGATATTTTACATCAACCGGGTCTTTTGGCAACTTGGTAATTTCGCTGTAACTTTTCATTTTACTGTAATGAAACCGGAAAAGCGACCTGTCGCCCTGTGAGAAATAGGCAATATCGGGATTCTGGTCATCAATTCTTGCCGTGTAACCGTCACCACCTTTAATATAATGCCATTTGTAACCAAGTGTATCGTAAAAAATCAGGGTGCCATTGTCTTGTGTGCCGATGATTGCCCTGTCATTTTTATCCTCGCGTACATCAAAACTCCAGATGGTGGCCACACTCAACCCTTCGTTCCTGTAATCCCAACCCTTTATGCCGTCGTCTGCAATTGTCTTTACACTTACGCCGCCATGATTGCCACAAAATAGCTTTGGTTGTGCAACATTTGGCTGAAATTCAAGATCGTGCACGTCGGCATGAAATCCATTGCCGCAATATGGCGAAACCTCAACAAATTTCATATTTTTCGCGTCCTGTGTGCCAACAACATGTGTATTGCCATAGTAAATCATGCCAGGGTCAACCGGCGACACGGCAATGGCTATCCAGGTTTCACTGAAATAACTGAATCCGGACGAAAACTTCGACTCGACAATTTCCCAGTCTTTCCCGTCAAACACAGCGATCAGCCCCCCTGTTAGTGTTTTTTTTGGAGTTTTTTTGGTTCCAATAACGTACGCATACAGGTTTTTGGGAGCTGCAGGTGTAACAGCAATATTTATTCGCTTTACGCTGAACGAATCGGGCAAATTCGTCAGATTGAGTGTGTATTGGCGCCCTGTGAGGCTTTCCCAGGTTTCGCCTCCGTTGGTTGATCTGAAGATTCCGGTACCGCTTGCATAAATTGTGTTTGCATCATCTGGTTTAAAAGTAACACCCCTGAAATCGTGTTGGTTTTCAAGGCCATCGAAAACTTTTTTCCAAATTGGTTTTTTTTCACAGGCATTGTTGGCTCTGTAAATTCCTTTCGTAGTGGCTATAAATATCTGATCGGGGTTCAGAGGATTGATACACATTTTGCGGCACCAGCCTCCCTTTGAGAAATCCTCCAGAAACCCATCCGAAATGTCATCCCATGTTTTGCCGGAATCGTTGCTTCTGAAAACACCTCTGGTGTTTATTGGGTTTACGTGAGCCCAGTTAGGGCTGATTACAGGCACCAGCAATCCGTCGGCATACCCTGTGCAAATAAAAAGCTGGTTAGCGTTCATTGGATTTATGCAAATATCGGCTACTGAGGTTGTTGGTAAAAAATCGGTGTTTACGTTTTCCCATGATTCGCCATCATTGTAGCTCCGCCACAAGCCACCAAATGACGAACAGGCATAAACAGTCCGGTTTTCGATACCATCGTAACCGGGATCAAATTCCAGGCGATGTATTTGACCGACACCGTAAGTGTTTGAACTTTCGGCAATATTGGGCATTCCCGCTGGCCCAAGGTTAGTCCATCCACCTCCTTTTTCCTCAAGGCCGGCCATGACATTTTTTTTTACCCTTTCAGCAGTCTGAGGAGATGATTGCACGGTTGAAAAAAGCGCATAAACGATCAGGAATAAAAATAAAAATGGTTTCATGGGTTTCGTTTTAATTTTTTTTCGCAATCCAAATATTATTCCGGAATTCGGAAATTCTGATTTTTCAGATCGACAAAGTTTTTAAAAACACCTTTCATAATAATAAATTAACATTGAAAACTATTGTAAAACATTATAATTGGTTTATTAACAGCTACTAATACGAAAGTCTGTCGTGAATTAATGTTAAATTAAACATCAAAAGGTTTTATTTTAATACTTTTGCGCCTCGATTTTCGCATATAGTACTGAAAATCAAAGATAAACAACAAATTTGTAAAATAAATTTCAATATGGGTAAGAAAAACGAAAAATTCGTTTACCTCTTTGGCGATGGAAAGGCCGAAGGTAATGCAAGCATGAAAAATCTTCTTGGTGGCAAAGGTGCAAACCTTGCTGAAATGAATCTGATTGGTGTACCTGTTCCTCCGGGATTTACCGTTACTACCGAAGTTTGTACAATTTATAACCAAAAGGGCGCAGACAATGTGGTTGACCTGATTGGTGAAGAAGTTAAAAAAGCTGTTAAGCAGGTTGAAAAAATTATGGGCACCAAATTCGGTGACAAAGAAAACCCATGCCTGTTGTCCGTGCGTTCGGGCGCAAGAGCCTCGATGCCGGGTATGATGGATACGGTTTTAAATCTTGGTTTGAATGATGACGCTGTGGAAGGAATTGCACGCAAGACCGGAAATGAACGATTTGCCTGGGATTCGTACAGACGATTCGTTCAGATGTTTGGTGACGTAGTGTTGGGTATGAAACCAGCCTCGAAAGAGGAAGAAGACCCCTTTGAGGTGATTATCCATGAATTAAAACACGAAAAAAACATTGAAAAAGACACTGATCTTTCAACCGACGATCTTAAAGAACTGGTCCTGCGTTTTAAGAAAGCCGTTAAAGAGCGCACCGGAAAAGATTTTCCTACCAATCCCTGGGATCAGCTTTGGGGTTCGGTAATGGCCGTGTTTGATAGTTGGATGAACGAACGTGCAATTGTATATCGTAAACTGAACAACATTCCCGCAGAATGGGGTACTGCTGTAAATGTACAGGCAATGGTTTTTGGAAACATGGGTTCAAATTCAGCTACTGGTGTGGCATTTACAAGAGATGCAGCCACAGGTGAAAACCTATTCAACGGTGAATATCTGATTGATGCACAAGGCGAGGATGTTGTTGCCGGAATTCGTACACCTCAGCAAATTACGCTCGAAGGATCGCGCCGCTGGGCTGCCTTACAGGAAATTTCGGAAGAAGAAAGAGCAAAAACCTATCCTTCGCTCGAAGAAACCATGCCAAAGGTTTACAAACAGCTTTTCAAAATTCAGAAAGCACTGGAAAACCATTACAAAGACATGCAAGACCTTGAGTTTACCATTCAGGAAGGAAAACTTTGGTTGCTCCAAACCAGAAACGGAAAACGTACAGGTGCTGCGATGGTAAAAATTGCCATGGACCTTTTGGCTGAAAAGAAAATTAATAAACGTACGGCACTCCTGCGCATGGAGCCAAACAAACTGGATGAACTACTCCACCCGGTTTTCGAAAAGAAAGCCCTGGCTGCCGGGAAAGTAATTGCAAAAGGATTACCTGCATCTCCAGGTGCTGCTACCGGACAGATTGTTTTCCATGCCGATGATGCTGAAGCATGGGCCGATGATAAAAAGAAAGTAGTGTTGGTTCGTATCGAAACCTCACCCGAAGACCTGAAAGGAATGCACGTGGCACAGGGTATCCTTACTGCCCGCGGAGGAATGACCTCGCATGCTGCTGTTGTTGCCCGTGGAATGGGAAAATGTTGCGTTTCAGGTGCAGGTGGAATAAAAATAGATTACAAAACCCGCACCCTCGAGGCGCATGGAAATATTTATAAAGAAGGCGACTGGATTTCGTTGAATGGCACGACAGGCGATGTTTACGAAGGTAAAATCAATACCATAGATCCTGAAATGAGCGGCGATTTTGGAAAATTGATGGAAATGGCCGATGGTTTTGCAACCATGCTTGTCAGAACCAACGCCGACACACCAAAAGATTCGCAGGTTGCCCGCAATTTTGGAGCGCAGGGAATTGGCCTTTGCCGCACCGAACACATGTTTTTCGAAGGCGACCGCATCATTGCCATGCGCGAAATGATTCTTGCACACAATGAAGCCGGCCGCAGAAAGGCTCTGGAAAAGTTGCTGCCGATTCAACGTGCTGATTTTGAAGGTATCTTCGAAGCAATGCACGACCTGCCTGTAACAGTTCGCCTCCTCGATCCGCCATTGCACGAGTTTGTCCCGCACGATGAAAAAGGTCAGAAAGAAATGGCCGAAGTCATGGGTGTGAGCCCTGCTGAAATTAAAGCAAAGGTTGATGAACTTTCGGAATTCAACCCAATGCTTGGTCATCGTGGATGCCGTCTTGGCAATACCTACCCCGAAATTTCGGAGATGCAGGCACGTGCCATCATCGAGGCTGCAATGAACCTCAAACAACGTGGAATCGTTGCAAAACCTGAAATTATGATACCGCTCACAGGTACCCTGAAAGAGCTGAAAATGCAGGAAGACATAGTTCGCACAACCGCTGCTCAGGTTTTCAAAGAAAGAAATGATTCAATAGATCACCTGGTTGGCACCATGATAGAAGTTCCGCGCGCTGCCTTAACCGCTGACGAAATTGCGCAATCAGCCGAGTTTTTCTCCTTCGGAACCAACGACCTGACACAGATGACTTTTGGTTATTCGAGAGATGACGCTGCCAAGTTCCTTAAAGTTTATCTTGATAAAGGTATCCTCAAACACGATCCATTCCAGGTATTGGATCAGGATGGCGTTGGCCAGTTGATGAAAACTGCTGTGCAAAAAGGCCGGTCGGTACGCCCGAAACTGAAAATCGGAATTTGTGGAGAACACGGAGGAGAACCCAGCTCAGTTGAGTTTTGCCATACCCTGGGTTTCAATTATGTTAGCTGTTCGCCTTACCGTGTGCCAATAGCACGTCTTGCCGCAGCACAGGCTGCCATCAGAGAGCAAATGGCATTAGAAAGCCAAAAAGGTAAAAAGAAGTAATTACTTCATAAATTTTTCAATGAGGCTGTTCCTGCAATTGGAACAGCCTTTGTTTTTTTTGCAATGAACTAAAATTCAGATAATTTGAAGGTTTGAAACATCTTTTGGGTGGTTAAATTTTTTTAAGAATTTATTTTCATAAATAAAAATGCAGATATTTGCCGCCTTAAAAAATTCATGATAAGTTGCACAATTACAGTAATTTATCATGCTTCATTATTATTATAAAACAATCATGAGCTCAGTTTAAAAAGGTCGTGGTTTGCAATTAGCCACCCAACTTGATCTGAACTTGCTGAAGTATCAGAAAAACGCCAAATAATGTAAATCGATGTATATTAGTTAAATAGAAATTCAGGAAATATTGCGTTTATCCGATGCAGACAGGTTTTAATAGCAAAAAATAGTTTTTAGACTGAACTAAATCATTAAAATAAAAAACAAATTGTATCATGAGTTTAAACGAGAATTTGAAAACAAGTCTTGGACAGGTAGTAAAGGATCATCCCAATGTGTTCTACAATATTCCCAGGAAAGAGATGATTCTGATGGCTGTTGAAAACAAGGAAGTAATAGTGGCTGAGTCGGGAGCACTGGCTTCGTGGACCCCGACAGAATCGACAGGACGTTCGCCCAAGGATACTGTGATGGTTAAACGCCCATCAAGCGAAAGCCATGTTGATTGGACTTCAGCCAACAATGTTCCGATTACAGAGGAAACTTTTAACATGATTTTTGAGGACGCACTCAACATGTTAAAAACAAAAGAACAGATTCATGTCACCGACCGTGTAATCGGTGCTGACAGCAAGTATGCTTTACCTGTCAAAGTAGTCACTAACAAGGCTTTGCATTCTCTTTTTACCGATAATATGTTCCGGCCTATTCCGTCAGACATCAACAAAAGCGTGTTTTTTGAGAATGGTTATCACCTGCTGGCGCTTCCCTACGACAAACTCGATTCGTCGAAATATGAAGGCCGGTTGAGAAAAATGCCAAACGGTAAAACTTCCGATATGGTAGTGGCAATGGACATGGATCGCCGCATTGGGGTTATCGTTGGTTCGGCCTACATGGGCAGCATCAAAAAAATGCTGTTCACAGTCATGAACTACCTGCTCCCTTTCAATGGGATTTTACCGTTGCATTGTTCGGCAAATGAAGGCCCAAAAGGCGATTCAGCACTCTTGTTAGGGCTATCGGGAACGGGAAAAACTACCTTGTCGGCTGACCCAAGCCGGGCTCTGCTTGGTGATGACGAACATGGCTGGAGTGACGATGGTATTGCCAATTTTGAAAATGGCTGCTATGCCAAAATGATAGACATCAATCCCGCCAAGGAACCCGATATTTACGATGCCGTGATGCACAAGGATGATTACCTGAATCACGGATCGATTGTTGAAAATGCCATGATTTACCCAAATGGAAAATTCGATTACCACGATGATAGGTTCACACCAAATTCGCGGGCGTCTTTTCTGCTTACCTACCTGAAAAACATAAAACCATCGTCGGTATCAGGTCATCCAAAAACGATTTTATTTTTAACAGCTGATGCTTATGGAGTTATTCCTCCGGTTTCAAAGCTCAATGCCGACGAGGCAATGCTTTGGTTTTTAATGGGCTACACAAGCAAGCTTGCTGGAACTGAAACGGGTGTGACTGAGCCACAGGCAACTTTTTCGCGTTTCTTTGGTCAGCCATTCATGCCGCTCAATCCACACATTTATGCCTCGATGTTAGGCGAAAAAATGGAAAAACACAAATCGCAGGTTTACCTCGTAAACACTGGCTGGAGTGGTGGTCCGTTTGGAATTGGAAAGCGCATGGACATTAACCTGACCCGTAAAATGGTAAATGCTGCACTTAACGGCGATCTGGAAAATGTTGACTACGAATACGATCCGGTATTCCACGTTAATATTCCTACAAGTTGTCCCGGAGTTCCTTCTGAAATACTAAATCCGAAAAATACCTGGGCTGATAAGGAAGCTTACACCAGGCAAGCCAAAATGTTGGCCGAAAAATTTAGTAACGCCTTCGACAAAGCCTATGGCGACAAAGGAATTGACGAAAACGTTGTTAAAGTTTGCCCAGGCAAATAGTACTTATTATTTTCATATCTTCACAGGCTGCTTCATTTTGATGAAGCAGCTTTTTTTTTGATCTCGCCTTGCTCATCAAATTGCGTTTGATAGAAATCGCTAAATTTTAACCTCTCCGAAATTGAACAATCATGATAATTACTTCCTAATTCATTAAATTTTTCAAGTATTTTTGTCAAAAAACATAACCAAAATGAGTATTCCCGACAACCTGGCACTTATCAGAAAGGAAATCCCGGATCACGTTAAACTGATAGCCGTTTCGAAAACAAAACCGGTTGAAGTTTTGATGGAGGCCTACAATGCCGGACAGAGGTTGTTTGGCGAAAACAAAGCTCAGGAAATGACATTAAAGCAGCCACTTATGCCAAAGGATGTTGAGTGGCATTTCATCGGGCACCTTCAAACCAACAAGGTAAAATACATTGTTCCTTTTGTGAAAATGATCCATTCAGTTGACAGCCTGAAACTCCTTTCTGAAATAAACCGGCTTGCCGGCAATCATAAACGGACAATCGACTGTTTGCTTCAGTTTCACATCTCGGACGAAGAAACCAAATTTGGTCTTAATACAGAGGAAGCTCACCAAATGCTTACTAGTAAAGAGTTTTTAGAAATGAAGAATGTCAGGATTTGTGGAGTAATGGGAATGGCCAGTTTTACGGAAAACCTCCATCAGGTAAGGTCTGAATTCCAACATTTAAAAAACATATTCATGGAGTTAAAAAACCAGCATTTTGATGTTGAAAACTATTTTGTTGAAATTTCGATGGGCATGTCGGGCGATTACCTTGTTGCCATCGAAGAAGGAAGTACCATGATCAGGGTGGGAAGTTTGATTTTTGGTGATAGAACCTACTAAAAATCAATAGTATCCGAATTAAGTTATACCTATTTTTGTCGAACTTTGGATGATATTTTGTATTAACTTTTTGTTAAATCGAGGCTTGTTTTTTCGTAAAAAAAACAAAAAAAATAGTTCTTTACATCTTTTTTTGAATTTGTTTTTGTTGTCCGGTTCATGATTTTCCGTCGAAAGTACTTGAGCAATTTGATATTCTTTTTTATTTTTTCAGTTAGTACCTGGAATGAAATGCAAAGGAATTGATAAAATCAGGAAATAATACCCGAAATGGTTTCATCAGTTTGGTCCAGGGAAAGGAGGATGCTTGATATCAAACGGAAGAATCAATCAATTGAAAACAAGTGAGCTGTTCTTTGTAAAAGTTGTTTGCATGGCAGATTTTGAAGGCAAAAACATTTGAGCGTGATAATAACAGGCATTTTACCTCACCAGGAAACAAATACTTTTAATATTTTCGATGCGGGGACAAGCTAATTTTCTTTTTCATTTGCTGTAAAATGATGTAAAACAATACATTGATATCGAAATTAAATAATTCAACAAATAACAAGGCCAAAGAATCTTGAAAAACTAATACCGACCAAATGGACATTTATTTGATTATTGTGATTGTATTGATCGCATTGGCACTATCCGACCTGATGGTAGGAGTGGCCAACGATGCGGTTAATTTTTTAAATTCAGCCGTTGGCTCCAAAGCAGCTCCCCTTTTTGTCATAATGATTGTGGCAAGTTTGGGTGTTTTTGTGGGCGCAACCTTTTCAGGTGGAATGATGGAAGTTGCACGTAAAGGTATTTTCCATCCCGATCAGTTCTATTTTAGTGAGATCATGGTAATTTTTCTTGCCGTTATGGTTACCGATGTAATCCTGCTTGATGTATTCAATACCTTTGGAATGCCTACATCCACAACGGTTTCACTGGTGTTCGAACTACTTGGAGCGGCGGTTGCCGTTACGCTGATTAAAATTTTTCAGTCGGAAACCGAAACCATTTTGCAAATGGGAAAATACATTAATACCGAAAAGGCGCTGGCTATCATTTCGGGTATTCTGGTTTCGGTGATTCTTGCTTTTACCGCCGGAGCAATCATTCAATACATTTCACGACTTATTTTTAGCTTTAATTATCAAAAAACCCTTGTTTATTTCGGTTCGGTTTGGGGAAGCCTTGCTATTACAGCGATTGTATTTTTTATGCTGATTGTTGGTGTCAAAGGGGCTTCGTTTATCACGCCAGCAATGCAGGACTGGATTTCGCATCATACCTGGCATATCATTATTTACAATTTTGTTGGCTGGATTATTGTTTTGCAGTTGCTGCAGTGGGCATTCAAAATTAATATTCCAAAGATAATTGTACTTGTTGGCACTTTTGCCCTGGCGATGGCTTTTGCAAGCAATGACCTTGTAAACTTTGTGGGCGTTCCGCTTGCAGGTTTAAAATCCTACGAGCTTTTCAGGGCAACATCCGAAGGTGACGCCGGATCGTTTCTGATGGGTGCCCTGGCCGAACCTGTGAAATCGCAGACCTGGCTTTTGTTGATTTCGGGGTTGATTATGGTGCTTACACTTTGGTTTTCGAAGAAAGCGCGAACGGTAATCTCAACAACGGTTAACCTAAGCCGTCAGGGAAAGGGTGATGAAAGGTTTGGTTCGTCAACATTATCAAGGGCTATCGTTCGATCAGCAATCAACGCCAATCGTTCTGTTGTGAATTGGATGCCCAAAAAGCTAATCGATGCCATCAACCGTCGCTTTCAGGTTCCAAAATCGGAAAAGAAAAAGGCAAAAAACAAGGAGCAGGCTTCTTTCGATTTGATCAGGGCTTCTGTTAACCTGGTTGTTGCCAGTATTTTAATAGCTTTGGGTACCTCGCTTAAATTGCCGCTGTCCACCACCTACGTAACTTTTATGGTAGCTATGGGCACTTCGCTTTCCGACCGTGCCTGGGGGCGCGATAGTGCTGTGTATCGAATTCAGGGAGTATTTCTGGTGATTGGTGGTTGGTTTCTGACGGCTTTGGTAGCTTTTACGGTTTCTTTTATCCTGGCCAACATCATTTCATGGGGCGGGATTACGGCAATAGTTATCATTCTGGTGTTTGCTGTTTTCTTTATTTACCGTTCACACATTTTGCACAAAAACCGGGAAACTGAAAAAGAAGACGAGGAAAGCGAGTTTGAAATACAGGAAATTACAAGTGCTTCGCATGTTTTTGAGAAATGTCAGAACCACACATTAAAAATACTTAACCGTGTACCGGGTTTTTTTGACCAGCTTGTAACTGGTCTGGCAACAGAAGACAGGGCTATGCTGAAACAATTAAATCAGGATGTGAAAAAGTTCAACAAGAAAACGAAAAAAATTAAGGATAACCTCAACGAGACCCTGATTAATCTTCAATATGACCAGATCGACACAGGACATTATTATGTGCAGAGTGTTGATTATCTGCGTGAAATTGCTCATTCTTTAAACTTTATGACTGCGCCCAGTTTCGAGCACATCGAAAATAATCACGCCGGCCTATCAGCCGAACAAAAAGATGAACTCATGCTTGTGAAAAAAGGACTGGATGCGCTTTTCAGAGAAATAATCCAGAAAATTGAAACAAAAAAGTACCACGACCTCGAACTGGTGATTTCGCGGCAACAGGAATTGCTGGTCCTGATTAATGAAATCAGAAAAAATCAGATCAAACGCATAAAAGACAAGGAGTTGCAAACTCGTACAAGCCTCCTTTTTCTTGATATTATTGCTGAAACCAAAAACATGTTACTTTTTTCGATTAATTTGCTCAAATCTCAAAGGGATTTTATTGTTGAACTCACCAGAAAATAACATAGTAATCATTTCGGGGGGGCAAACCGGAGTTGACAGGGGCGCCCTTGATTTTGCCCTTCATAACAATTTGTTGTGCAAGGGATGGTGTCCACTTGGCCGCATTGCCGAGGATGGAGTGATAAAGCCCCTTTATCCGCTTAACGAGACCTTTTCGAGCGATCCAAAAGTGAGAACTGAAATGAATGTTTTAAACAGCGACGGTACACTAATCATCGTATTTGAGGAAATGGATGAAGGCACACGGTTTACGTTTGACATTGCAAATCATAATCTTAAACCAGTGTTTGTGTGGGAATTGACAAAAAATGCCCACCCGCACCATTTTAAAAGCTGGCTGAAAAAAAACCGGCTTGAAATTTTGAATGTTGCCGGACCCCGCGAAAGTTTTGCCCCGGGTATTTATGATGAAACGCTGAGTTTGTTGGGATTACTGCTTAATGATTTTTTAAAATGACCATTAAAGTTTGTTGGCTACAACAAAACGGCTGTTACCATTAAAGTCTTTATGTACCTCAACATTTCCAAATCCATTGCTGCAGAGCAGTTCCATTGTTTGATCAGCAAAATCCCTGTTGATTTCAAAGTAAAGAAAACCGCCTTGCAAAAGTTTGACCTGTGAAAACAAAATTATTTTTCTGTAAAAGATAAGCGGGTCATCATCAGGCACAAAAAGCGCTAAGGCTGGCTCATAATCAAGAACATTGGGCTTCATGGTCGTTGTTTCCGACAATCGCACATAGGGCGGATTGCTTACAATTACATCAAAAAGAGGTAATTGGTCTGTTTTTAAAGGTGATAGGATGTCGTCATTAATAAAGTTGACATTTACATGCAGATCAAGGGCATTTTTTCTGGCGACATCCAGCGCTTCTTCACTCACATCCATAGCCCAGACACTCACACCCGGAAAACTGTGTTTCAGTGTAACCGCTACACAACCACTGCCAGTCCCGATATCCAGTACACGGGTGTTACTGTGCCCCAACTTACTGTTATTAAGAATCATACCAACCATTTCTTCCGTTTCAGGACGTGGAATAAGTACCCGTTCATCGACAAAAAATGACAGCCCATGAAAATAACATTTATTCAGAACATACTGTATGGGCTTGTTGTTGAGCAACTGCTTGACTGCAAAATGAATTTTTAATATTTCCGACTCCGAAAGCCGTAACCCGGAATTTAATACCCGTTTGGTTTTCGAAATGCCGAAATACTCCTCCAAAATCATATCAAGCTGTATCAGCGATTCCTTGTGCGAAAAGTTTTGCTGAAGAAGACTGTCATAGTATTCACGAATGTCGGTGACTTTATTGCTTCTGAAATTCATTGACAATTGATGATAATATGAATTACTGTTTTGCAAAATTAACTGAAATGCAGTATTCAGGAATCATGGATTTAATGTAATACCTGCGTAGAAGCTAAGTAAGCCATCTGTCAAATGAGAGGTCAGGGTGATGGTTGTCGCACTTAAAATTTTTTGGCAGCATTTGAAGGCTGCCAATTCTGAAATATGCTGAAATGAAAAAAGGGTTTGAAATTCAAAACCGGAAGGCATATTGTCCAAAACGAAGGTTTGTTTTTCAACGCACATTTAATCAGCTATTTATCTGGCATGTGCAAAAATTTTATCGAATACCGGCCAATCGACCATTGTTTTGGAAAAAGCATATATTTGTAATTCTTGATAATTTGGACGTGATAAAATTCAAACCCATATACTTTGTCATAATCACTGTTATTCTGATACAACAGTCATCATTGTCGTGTTTTGGACAGAAAATCAGGTACCAGCGCATTGAAATTCCTTTTGACAAGGAAATATTGACGCAGGTACAATCATTGGGTATTCCTGTTGATTTCATCAACCGGAAGCAGATGATGGTATTTGAAATAAGTGAATTGGAGGCAAAACTTCTTAAAAATTCTAAAATCAGCTATAATGTAGTTATCGACGACCTTGAGAAGTATTACAGAGAGCGCAATTCAGGTAAAAATCCGGCTGAGATTCTTCTCCAGCAGCGACAAAGCAAAGGTTACACTATTCCCGATGGATTTGAACTGGGTTCGATGGGTGGCTGTTGTAAACTGGATGAAATGCTTACCCACCTTGATTTCATGGCCGAAAACTATCCTGAATTAATAAGCCCAAGGTTACCGGCCGGTGATTTGTCAACCATTGAACAAAGGCAAGTTTATTGGGTAAAAATATCCGATAACCCGCTTATCAACGAAAACGAACCCGAGGTGCTTTATACAGCCCTTACTCATTCGCGCGAACCGGTTTCGATGCAACAAATGCTGTTTTTCATGTATTACCTGCTCGAAAATTATTCGACTGATAGCCTGATAAAATCCCTGGTTGACAACACTGAACTTTACTTCATTCCATGCGTCAACCCTGATGGGTATGTTTACAATGAGGTTACAAACCCGCAGGGTGGTGGAATGTGGAGGAAAAACCGTCGGCTGGTTGCAACCAACGTTTATGGTGTAGATCTTAACCGAAATTTCGGTTATCAGTGGGGTTACGATAACTATGGCTCGTCGTCAATACCTTCGAGCAGCACCTACCGCGGGCCATCAGCCTTTTCAGAAAGGGAAACTTCAATCATCAGAAACTTTTGTGCGGAGCATGAGTTTTCGATATCACTTAATTTTCATACCAACGGCCAGTACCTGCTGCATCCCTGGGGCTATGTTTCGTATATTTATCCCCCTGATTATCAAATCATGCAGGAATGGGCAAAGCTTATTACCAACGAAAACCACTACAGATATGGAAATTCGGCCAGCCTGCTTTACCTCGTCAATGGCGATATAAACGACTACCTTTATGGTGAAGTAAATGAAAAGCCGCAATGTTTTGGTTTTACACCAGAAGTAGGAAACGCTGATGACGGCTTCTGGCCTCCCATTGAAGAAATAGTGCCGCAATGTTTTGAATGCCTTCATATGAACCTGACGGTCGCTCAGTTAGCAGGATATCATTTTACACTTACGAATAATACACCTGTAACAATTTCAGGTCATGAAGATTATATTAATTTTCAAATTCAAAGAAATGGATTGCGAAATGCACCCGTAACAGTCTCGGTTGAGCCTGTTTCAGGAAATTTTGAATCGGCAGGAACACCAAGGTCTTACGAACTTTCTAACATTTTGGGCGCCGTCACCGATTCAATACAGATTTTTCTTGGTCCGGGAATTAAACCCGGCGACACCATTTCATTTGTTTTGAAAGCTACCTGTGAATATTTCGCGACAAGCCAGGTCTGCTCCCATTTATTTGGAACAACCAATGCTGTTTTTTCAGATGACTGCAATACCATCGAAAAATGGATTAGCAGCGATTGGACGACTACCGGAAATCAGTTTTTTTCGCCAGCCGCCTCAGTTATTTCCACTTCCGGATCTTATTATCCAAACAATAAAATCAGTCAGATCCGAATGGCGCAGAGTACAGACCTGAGCGAAACAAACAATGCCTGGCTGCAGTTTTATGCCCGATGGGAACTCGATGGTGGACAGGATTTTGTAAGGTGTGTTGCGTCAACAAATGGTGGGCAGTCGTGGCAAACTTTACCAGGAAACTATACCTGCTACAATTTTATTACAAACCTGCCAGACATTCCTGTTTATGCTGGCAAACAAACGTCCTGGATAAAGGAAACCATCGATTTATCGCGGTTTGCTGGTGAAAATATCCTTTTGGGATTTTATTTTCACAGCGACGAAAGCATTGGTAAACCCGGATTCTTTTTTGATGATGTGAAGGTTGAAACCCTGAGTTACCAACCTGAGATTCAGGAAATCAGCATAAGCAAAGGATGGAGCGGGCTTTCGGCTTACCTTGTTCCCGAAAACTCAAACCTGAACCAACTTTTTGCAAATCAGTCATCAAACCTCGAAATAATCGTTCACAACAACCTTTTCTTTCAACCCGGAAACAGCCAAAGCACCCTTACCCATTGGAATTCATCAGATGGTTACAAGGTGAAATTTTTACAGAATACCACATTACAACTAAGCGGATTCCCCGAGTCAGTTCCCTTCCTGCAATTATCTGAAGGTTGGAACCTGGTGCCGGTATTAAAGCAGAACCCGGTTTCTGTTTATGAAATTTCGACCAGCCCACCCGAAAAAATCACGCTGATCAGGGATGTCGTAGGTCAAACCGTATATTGGCCTGATGAGCAGATTGGGACACTCATTTTTTTAATTCCGGGTAAGTCCTATTTTATCAAAGCGTCAGGGTCGTGCAAACTCTACTATGAATAATTTTTCATCTCAATAACTTAATTATTCTGTTCTAAATGTTTGATATACAATTAATAAAACGAGCTCCTATGCGTAACATACTCATAATTGTTCTTGTTTTGCTGCCTTTTTTTGGCATCAGTCAGCAGTATTATGTGCAAGGCCACATCAAAGGTTTTAACGGGAAATCCATCAAAATTTCAACATTTTATGGTAACGAAAACAGACCCTCTGACTCAATAAGTGTTTCACCGGATGGGATTTTCAAATACCTGATGCCTGAGGGTAATAAAAATGGGATGTATCGTTTTCGGCTTGATAAAGAACGTTTTATCGATATTGTTTTCAATTTCGAAAATATTTCTTTTACAACCACCTACAACGAATTGATTGATAGTCTTTTTTTTAGCCAGTCAATTGAAAATCAGCTTTATTTTAATTATCTGAAACAAAGAAACCTTACCAGTTACAAAAAAGAGCTACTGGAACCGTTGGTTTCATTTTATCCGCCCGACGATCCGTTTTATGATCAAATAGTGGAAGAATATCATGTCATGGGGCTACAGTTTGAAAAATTTGTTTCGGAAATGGTCGAAAGCAACAAAAACACTTTCGTAGCCAAAATGGTTAAAATGGATCACCCCACAGCCATTCCCGATAATATTCCTGATGAGGCCAGGAATGAATATCTCAAGGCCCATTTTTTTGATAATATGGATTTCGGAGATACTTCCATGCTTCGGACAAATATTATCTCAGGAAAGTTACTGCAATATCTCACCCTTTATCAGAATAACCGGCTGACAAAAGAACAGCTTGAGGTTGAGTTTATTAAAGCCGTTCAGGTGATAATGTCCAGAATCCGCAATTATCCCGAGGTTTACCAATATTCGATGGACTATCTGATAAAGGGGTTCGAAACCTATGGTTTTGAAAAAGTAATTACCTACATTGCCGACAACATTGACCTTGAAGCAAACTGTGTGGATGATGAGCGGAGGGCATTATTGGAAAAGAAAGTTGAAAGTTTAAAAAAATACGCCATAGGTAAACAAATGACTGATTTTTCGGTAACAGCCCTGAATGGCGAAAAGATCACCCTTTCATCATCGGGCTCCGAATATTTACTGGTAGTTTTTTGGGCCACCTGGTGTCCGCACTGTACGCAACTACTTCCTGAATTATCGAAGATTTATTTTCCTGAAAGCAAGGATAAATTTCAGATTGTTGCCGTTTCACTGGATGAGGAACCTGCTGAACTGGAAAATTTTCTGAAAAATGGCAATTACCTCTTTCCAGTGGCCTGCGACTTTAAAAAGTGGAAAGGCAGTTTGGTTGATTTGCTGGATATTTACGCCACCCCAACCATGTTTTTACTTTTCAACGACCGCACTATTTTGGCAAAACCCACAACTTTTCAGGAACTAAAGAACGAATTGTTTGTCAGGAATATCCTGCATTAAAAAAAAAGCTACCGGTTTCGCAACCGGCAGCCATATTAATTAAAGGTATGTAACAATTTCGTTGAAAAGAGCCCCATCGCCATCTTTTCATGACCTCGGACCATGCGCTAAGCCCACTGTGGTCTGCTTCTATACAATCAGCCTTTCACGAAAAGGTTCAAAGGTCATAAAATCAGCATGATGAACCAGGTAGGCTTCGGTTGTACGCTTTACCATGTTCCCTTCGCCTGCATGGGTAGCAATGATGTGGCAAACTTCAGGAGGGCAACCGCATTCTTCGGCAAGGGCTACTCCCGAAAAAGGGTGACGCAAATATTTTCCGTATGCGCCCTGTATGGCCTTTCCATTTGCATCGAGTACATATTCCAGCAATTTTCCAACATCCGCCAGAATTGCACCTGCAATCAAAACATCCATGTTTACGGTAAGTTCGCCTTTGTACCACGAATTGACCACATTTCCGGCATCGCGGGCAATATGTACTACCGACCTTTTGTGATCCATAAATGTCACTTTCAGGTTAGGCCCACACAGCAGTGTAAAAGGTATGCGGTTCAAATCATCAATTGTCAATACACTTCTCTCGAGGGCAATTTCCCACGTTTTCGCCGTTTTCTCTCTCAATTCCTCATTTTCAATCCACGAGAGCTCAGGCCATAGATCCAGAATTTCTTTCTTCATTGTTAATAATTGTTTTTGGTTACAACCTGGCAATAATTGCATCAGCCATTTGCTGTGTAGAAGCGGCGCCCTTGTCGATGACATCGGGGCGTCCGGTCATTTTCATCATATCGTAGGTACGAACTTTGCCTTCCAGAACAACTTCTGAAACGGCTTTCCGTATTTTTCCTGAAATGTCATATTCTTCAATAAAATCAAGCATCATACATGCTGATTCAATCATAGCTATCGGGTTGACAATGGATACCGGATAGTCAGCATATTTGGGTGCTGAACCGTGTGTTGGCTCAAACACGCCAATTCCATTGTCAGGATTAAACTGTGCCGAGCAGGCAAATCCCAGTCCGCCAATTAAACCTGCAAACCCGTCAGAGGCGATGTCACCAAACATATTTCCGGCTACTATTACGCCATAGTCTTCAGGATTTTTGGTTAACCACATCATTTGAGCATCGATGTTGGTATTCCATAATTCAATTCCCGGAAACTCGGCCTTTTGCATATCTTTTGCCATTTTGTACATCATCCCCGATGTTTCGCGGATTACGTTGGGCTTTTCGCAAACGGTTACCGATTTGTAGTTGTACTTTTTGGCATATTCAAAAGCTGCACGAAGGATTCTTTCTGTGTATTTTTTTGTAAAAATCCTTGTCGAAACTGAAATTTCATCTTTGGGATGCATTCCAAAATTTTTCACAAATTTTGGGTGGGTCATCAGTGCATCATAAACCTGTTGCGGAGGGTTGCTCCATTCAACGCCGCCATAAAGACCTTCGGTGTTTTGACGGAAAATGACTACATCAATTTCCGGTTCTTCGATGGTATTATTGGGTCCTCTGCGGATAAAATTCAATGGATTTCCTTTGTAGGTGCGGCAGGGCCTAACGCAGATATCGAGTCCGAAATGCTGGCGCAGACCAACAATTGGGCTTGCATAAACCAACCCTTTGCCTCTGAGTGCAGGCGAAAGTTCTTCGGCAGCAGCATCTTTTGGTTTCGATGTGATTGCTCCAAACAAACCAATTTTATGTTCTTCAATCAGTTTCAGGGTACGGTCTGGAAGTGGATTACCTTCTGTGCACCAGAATTCCCAGCCAATATCGCCATTCACATAATTTGCTTCAAATCCGGCAGCATCAAGTACTCTGAGCGCCTCATTCAGGACAGTTTTTCCGATCCCGTCACCGGGCATGGTTACAATTGTTCTTTTTGACATAACGCTTAATTATTAAATTTTTTAAAAAAATATGCCGGCAAAAATAGCATCTTGTCTGTCATTGGCAATAAGTAAAGTAATGATTTAGCGCAATTTAGAGCGTATAAAAAGAATGAGGCATTGGAGCTGAAACACAGCCTTTATTAAGCCGCAGAAAAAAAATACTTCGGTTGAATATCAGAAAAACAGGTGGTGAGGCCAAAATCGGACAATGCAATTTACAAATACAATCAGAGAAGTTTATGTTGAAGTTTTTCTCCATTGTGATCAAAAAGGATAACATACCTGTTCAAGTCGGTATCACGATAGATCAATTCATAAAAAGTAGTGCTCTGATTGTCAATAAGAATGGCGTTCATTATTTCGCCCATCACTTCAGCTTTCGATTTTATTGCAGGTGGAATTTGTGCAAAGGTCAAATTTGTACGGGTTTCGATGAGTTGACCTGTTTTTGTGTATTTTGCGATTTTTTCCACCTCATTTTGATGAAAAATGACTTCATAGCCTTTTGAATTTTGCAGCCATTCATCATTTACTGAGAGGGGAAAAGTGTTAATAAACAACTCCTTGATGCTTTTGGGCGGGATTTTCGAGTTTTTTCGCGCCAGGTTTCCAAACAATTTGAACATACTTACTTTTTTTTACCTACATAATGACGCTGAAAATCAATAAAGTCACTCAGCCTCCTTAGATTTAATTTCTGTTTGGTAAAGAAAAAGCAATCGTGAACGCGCTCTCTTTAGTCTCATTTTAGTGGCACTTTCGCTTATTCTGAGGGCTGTACTTATTTCACGTATCGAAACATCGTCGTTGTACTTCATCAGCAGAAGGGCTTTTTCTTCGGGATGTATTTGGTCGAGTAACCGCACCAGAAGCTCATAATCCAATTCAGTAAAATCCTCCTGTGTTTCATCAATAATTTCAGGAAGCTCGTGCTGGCTGTTCCATTCGGGATAGTGCAGCTGGTTTTTATGTCTTAAAAAGTCGATACAATAATTATAGGTAATGCTGTAGAGCCAGGATGAAAATGCTGAATTGCCCCTGAAATTCTTTAAGTTTTCGTACGAGCGTGTAAAAATATTCTGAACAGCATCTTTTGCCAGTTCAACGTCTTTGAGCAAACTGTAGCTTTTGTCAAAAACCCTGTTGTAATATCTGTCATACAATACCTCAAACAAATAATTCTTTTTCTGTACAAGAATTTTCTGAATTATTTCGTCGTCGGTAAACGATTTGTGCTTTTCAGTTACTGTCATTATTCAACCTAAAAAAAATCAAGGAGTAAAATAAAGAAATTTCGGGTTCTGAAATACCAAAATTGAATATTAATTTTAAAATTCTAAAAATTGAATTATTAAACAGATGAATATCAAATAATTGCAAAATTACAAAATTATTTTCAAAAAAAGAGTTACTTTTTTTTAACCCAGCGTCTAAATAGCGAAATTCTTTTTTAGCCGTGTTGATATGAAAATTTCCAAAAAATGCAGCTTGAAAAAAGAAAAATTAATTAACTTAAACAGAAATTTTTTCGGAGGAATTAACTCATGAAGATTAAAATGTTAGCAATGATGGCAATCGCAGCCATGGTGTTAGTAACTACAAGTTGTAACAAAGTTCCACAAGTTGAGATTGATGCTGCAAAAGCAGCTGTTGATCAGGCTCAGATGGCAGGTGCAAACGTTTATTTGCCCGACCAGTACGCTCAGATTCAGGATTCGATGAAAGCAGTTCTCGAACAGGTTGAAGTTCAGAAATCAAAATTGTTTGGCAGATATGGCGACATTAAAGCTAAACTTGGAAGAATTACTGTTCAGGCAGGTCAGGTAAAAACAAACACTGAAGTTCGTATTCAGGAAGTTAAACAGGAAATTCAGACAAATTTGACTGAAATTGCTACCATCGTTGAAGAAAACAAGGCTTTGATGGCAAAAGCTCCAAAGGGTAAAGAAGGAAAAGCCGTTCTGGAAATGATGACTCAGGAAATGGCAATGATTGAAACTACAGTTCAGGAAGCCAACCAATTGTTTGCTCAGAACAACCTGCTTGCAGCTCTTGATAAGAGCAAAGCAGCTAAAGAAAAAGCTCTTGGAATTAACACCGAGTTGAAAGAAGTAATGGAAAAAGTAAAAGGTAAAAAATAATTGAAACTACCTTATAGTTTTTAAATCCTAATCCCCGGAAAGGTGCGCTTTTCCGGGGATTTCTTTACACCTTAACCTGAAACCATAACAGGGTATCCATCATAAAATACATCGCCTGAATCCAGGCGGTAAAACTTTACTCGCAACTGTAAACATTTTTTTTGACTAAGTGTTTCATTACTCGATAATTGGTTCTGTTTTACAATGGATTCAGCTCATCCTGTTTTGCCTGAGATAGTTTTGGCAATAATTGATGCAGATAAACCTTACAGGCTGATGATTTAAAAAGCAATAATCAATTCAAACACCTGAAAACCATAGGTTCTTAAAAAGGCACATCGGTTTTCACAGACAATAAAATTTAAAAATCGATAGTTAGACGGTTGTAAAAATCATATTTTGCATGACACGTAGAAAAAGAAAATTATTGGTCTGGTTTCTTTTATCGTTGGTTTTCATTTTAGCAGCATCCTTCGGTTTAATGTCTTTTAAACCAGATCCACCACTTGAAAAAATTGAAGCCGCACGAAAAAAAATATCCAGTGCCAGAAGTGCTGAAGCCGAAACCTATGCCCAATTAGCGTTTAAAGATGCTGAAGCCCTTTACGATTCGGCAATCAGTCATTGGAAATATGAAAATGAGAAGTTCTTTTTATACCGCGATTACACCATTATGGGCATCTTTGCTGATGCTGCATCCGTAAAAGCCGAGGAATCAGAAAGATTGGCCTTGGCCTATTCATCCGATCTTAAAAAATCACTTGAAGTAAAACTGGCGAATCTTAAGAATAAGTGCAACCTTTTTGAATCTCAGTTTAAAGATTTACCCATGAGTTCGGAAATCAGAAAAAGTTATTCGACGGCAAAAATGACACTTGCTGAGGCAGAAATTGCCTATAAAAATGAAAATTTTCACAGTTGTTTCTCGAAACTCAAAGTTGTTCACGACGAGATCGACTTTGCGCTGATTTCGATAAAATCTGATTTAGAGGACTATTTCGAGATGTATCAAAACTGGTCGAGATGGGCCAAGGAGGCTGTTGAAGCCTCGAGAACATCTCAGGATTATGTTTTTTTGGTTGATAAATTTGCCAAGAAGTGCTTGGTTTACAAGGATGGTAAACAGGTAAATTCTTTGGATGTAGAACTTGGCAAGAGTTGGATTGGCCATAAACTCAGACGTGGTGATAACGCAACGCCTGAGGGAACATATCGGATTGTAAAGAAAAAAGATGGTGCACAAACAAAATATTACAAGGCGCTGTTGCTTAATTTCCCAAATGAGAATGATAAAAAAATGTTTTACGAAAACAAGAAAAAAGGTGTGCTATCGCATAAAGCCCAGATTGGTGGCCTGATCGAAATTCATGGTGGAGGTGGCAGAGGCGCCGATTGGACCGAAGGTTGTGTGGCACTTACAAATGATGACATGGATTGGCTGTTCAAAAAAGCCAAGACTGGCACACTGGTAACTATTGTTGGTTCGCGCGAACCACTTACAAATTTATTCAGATGGCAATAACACAAAATATGAATAACCGATTTAACAATATCGAAACAAATACTTTTAAGGTCGAAGACCCACAAACTGAAGAACCTAAACAGGAGAGTACGATTCAGAAACCAAAGATGCGTACACCAAAAAAAGCGATAAAAATCTTGTTTATCACGCTGAAAACGATTGGATTAGCTGCATTTTCAGTGCTTGCGTTTATGGTGCTTCTGGTTTACCTTATTCCGTATTTTCAGAATGTGAAGCCATCAGGATTTGTTATGAAAGCGGCATCTGCTTCAATAGTAGCTGATTCGGGTGCAATTGTGGAAATTGACAAGAATAAATTGTTAAAAAACATAGAAAACCTCGAGAAAAGTCTCGCAGCAAAATTGCCCAAAACCAATTACCTTATTATTAATACCAGTGACAACCGGTTTCAACTTTGGTCGGGCAACAAGCAAATCCGCAAGGGACTTTGTTCGACCGGAAGTTACACCATTCTTAAAAAAAGTGATGACGAAAAGTGGGTGTTTAAAACACCTCGCGGGGTTTTCAAGATAAGAAACAAAAGAACCTCACCGGTTTGGGTAAAACCCGATTGGGCCTTTGTTGAAGAGGGATTACCTATACCGCCACCCCGTCATGAGTCGCGTTACGACAATGCCACGCTTGGCGATTATGCCATGAGCCTGGGAGATGGTTACATGATTCATGGAACGCTGTACAAAAGATTTCTGGGTATGCCTGTTACCCATGGTTGTATTCGTATGGGTGACGAAGATCTTGAAATAGTTTTTAATAATATGCCATTAAGCGGAAAAGTCTTTATCTATTAAAATGCACAACATGAAAGAATTGCAACCGAAGACCGGCGAACCGAAAAAAGCGAAAGGCAATAGCCGTTGGTTTAGCACTTCAGCAATAGTTTTTCTTATTCTTCTTTTTGCAGTGACTGCCTACACGCTGGTTATGGCTTACCTTACGCCTGTAAAAAAAATTGAAGAACTGACCAAAGCAGCACTGTATTCTGAAAAAGTATCGCAAAACTTAGCACCAATTCAAGACACCAGCCTTTTGAATTTGATGAAAAAGGAAGCATTCCTTAAATCGAAGCTGACAATGGCTGCTCAGGATTCGGTTTGTATTGTTGTGAATCTGCCCGACAGTATTGTTACACTCGAAATACAGGGCGTAACCGTACATGTGGCAAGAATAAGCAAAATACGCAAAAGCGGAATGCTCGACAAAATCGACCCCCGGATTTTGATCAGAAGGTTTTCGTCGCCACAAAATGTTGACTCGGTAATGGCTACTTTTGCTAAATTTGTTTTCACTCACAAAGAAGCACCCGCTGATACATCCCAGCAAACACAGTTGGTAATTCCAGACACTGCTACCATTGAGCCTGCTTACGTAAAAATGTTTCTCCAGGATGATTTTATCCTTACTTTTCGTGAAAAAGGTGATCAAAACAAAAAAGTACTCGACAAGTTTGTTCGCAACATTCAATGGAATAATTCAATAGATTTTTTTAAGTCTATCTTAGGGTTTAAAGTACCTGATTACATTCCCTGGATTGAAGTTAGAATTCCAGCCAGAGATATCAGGACCATTTACAGGTCAATACCCGAAAAAGCACTTCTTACAATCAGAATGTAAATGGCATTTAGCACGAACCGATAAACACTCCATATTGGCAGAAAACAGGATTTTTACATCAAATTCCTGTTTTCTTTTTTTATGAAAAGTAGAATTGAATTGTAATGTATTGATATTCATTTTGCTGGTTATCGCAAATTTGTTTTATTTTGCATAAAAGCAAGGAATTGATGGACAATAAAAAGTTTTACACCGCATTGGGACAGTTAGTTTATTCGGTGGCCAAAGCCGATGGAACCGTACAAAATGAAGAGACAGCTCAGGTATTTCATTTTGTGGTTTCCCAGTTTCTTGAACATGAACTGGCTACCCTAAATGGTAGGAGTGGACTTGAAGCCTTTTATACCGAGAAGGAATTCAACCGTTTACGCAGCGAAAATGAATCGTGCCTGCATGCTTTTACCAAATTTGAAACATTTTATCAAAATCATAAGGGCAGTTTTGACGATAATATGAAAATCACTTGCCTTAACATCATCGAAAGCGTTGCCAGCGCACACAAGGGGATTGATCCATCCGAAACAACCATTATCGAAAGAATTAAAGCCATGTTTTATGAAAAATAAACTGGACGGCCAATGCTGGTTTACACCATGAGTCTCCTTTAAAACCTGATTGTTTCGTAAGGGCTATTCCAAATATTTTAGTGCAGCTTCGAGGTCTTTTAATAATAAATCAGGCTCATCCAATCCCACATAAAACCTGACCAGGTTCCAGGGTAGTGCGGTATTGTCGTGCGAACCTGGAAAAGCAACAACCGGAGAAATCAATGATTCGTGCCCTCCCCAGGAAACGGCCATTTTGAAGACTTTCAAATGGTTGCAAAATTCAACCATTTTTTGCCTTGCATCTGTCCTGAATGCCACCGTAAACATCCCGTTTGCTGATTTCATCTGGCTTTGTGCCATTTTTAGCTGCGGGTTCTTTTCATGAAAAGGGTAAAAAATCTTTTCAACAGATGGATGGTTATCAAGAAAATCAATGACTTGCAAGGCTGTGCGGGTGCTTTGTTCAAGCCTAAGCCTCAAGGTGCGCAGTCCCCGAATCAACAGCCAGGCATCAAAGGGTGAAATAATCCCGCCAAGGGTCATAAATTCAGAAGCGAAAATTTTCCGGATCATTGGTGAATTTGCACAAACAACGCCAGCCACTACATCGCTATGGCCAGACAGGTACTTGGAGGCCGTGTGCAAAACAATGTCAATTCCCATTTCGGCAGGTTTTTGACACAGGGGTGTTGCATAACTGTTGTCAATGAGCGTGATAATGTTTTCTGCCTTCGCCAATGATGAAACGGCTTTTAAATCCTGCATTTCAAATAAAAATGAGTTTGGGGATTCCAGGTAGATGACCCGTGTGTTTTCCCTGATCGCAATTTCAAAATTCTTAATGTCAGACCCATCCACAAAAGTGGTTTCGACACCAAAACGGGGCAATAAGTTTTTCAACAAAGAAGCTGTCCATCCATAGGGCGATTTTACACAAATTACATGATCACCAGCTCTTACATTTGCAATAATGGCTGAAGAAATTGCCGCACAACCACTTGCTAAAATTAATGCATCTTCTGTTCCTTCAAGTGCAGCCAGTTTTTTTCTGAGGATTTCCACCGTGGGATTATTTCCACGAGAATAAACCGGTTCAGAAAATTCATTTTCCAACGCAGTTTTCATTTCATCAACAGAGTTGAAATAGAAATTACTGGTCTGAATTATGGGCGGCGAAACAGCATTGAAGTATTTTTCATGCGCTTCACCATAATGGTTGAGGATTTCTGACAATTCCATACTTTGATATTTTTGGACAAAAATACCGGCTATTCAGCTACTTTTGCAAAAAACAATTCATGAAAATATTCGATCTTACGCACACCATCAAAAACGGAAGCCCGGCCTGGCCTGGCGAATCCCCGCCTGTTCTTGAAAAAAAATACACCCACGATAAAGATGGTTACCAGGTAATTAAACTACAGGTTCTTACCCATTCAGGAACCCACCTTGATACTCCCGCTCATTTTTTTAATACCGGACAAACCACTGACATTCTTCCCCTTGAACATTTTTTTGGAAAAGGCTGTATTGTCGATTGCCGTAATTTTGGAAAAGGTGAAGAAATTCCCGCATCTCATCTTTTACATTTTCATGAAAAAATTAAAGCATCGGATTTTGTTCTGATCTGGACGGGTTGGGGCGAATTTTGGGAAACCAACCAGTACTTTGACCATTTTCCGGTACTCTCAACGGATGCAGTCCGGTTTTTAGTTTCATGCAATATTAAAGGGATTGGTTTGGATGTTGGCTCAATTGATGCAATCGATTCCGAAGACTACCCAAATCACAACCAGGTTTTAGGAAAAAAAATCATTGTTATCGAAAATCTTGCAGGAATCGGGCAATTGGAAAAAAGGGAATTTTATTTTTCGGCTTTTCCTTTGAAAATAAGCGAAGGTGATGGATCGCCGGTACGGGCTGCAGGTGTGGTGTTTTAAAAACGATTTACATTTTACATCAATACTATGATAAAAAAACATAATTTGCTACGGTTTTTAACTTTTTTACTACTGCTGAGCTATGCTCAACTGGCAGCATCACAGGAATATCTGCGTGCCGAAGGGAAAAAAATCATGAAAGGAGACCAGGAAATTCTTCTCCGTTCGATGGGGCTTGGCGGCTGGATGCTTCAGGAACCTTACATGCTTCAGGCATCTGCATTTGCAAACTCGCAACACCAGATCAGGGAAAAAATTGAAGAATTGATTGGTGCTCAAAACACCCAGACTTTTTATGATGCCTGGTTAGCCAATCATTGTCGTAAAATTGACATTGATTCGATGGCTGCCTGGGGTTTTAATTCAATCAGGTTGCCAATGCACTACAACTTATTTACTTTACCTATTGAAGATGAACCCGTTCCGGGTGAGAATACCTGGATTGAAACAGGCTTCAGACTTACCGACAGCCTGCTTTCATGGTGTGAAGCAAACCAAATGTTTCTGATACTCGACCTTCATGCAGCGCCCGGAGGTCAGGGACACGATTTGCCTATCTGCGACGGAGATACATCAAAACCTTCATTGTGGGAAAGCCAGGCAAACCGCGATAAAACTGTGGCTTTGTGGAAAAAATTGGCTGAGCGCTATGTGAATGAAGAATGGATTGGCGGCTACGACCTGATTAACGAACCCAATTGGGAGCTTCCCGGAGGAACTGCCCTGCGAAATCTTTACGAACAAATCACCGATAGCATCCGCACAATCGACAACAACCACATCATTTTTATTGAAGGCAACTGGTTTGCCAACGATTTTACCGGCCTGACACCACCCTGGGACGACAACATGGTTTACAGTTTTCATAAATACTGGAATTACAACGATGTGGGAGCGATTCAATGGGTAATCAACCTGCGGAATAATTACAATGTACCTCTGTGGCTTGGCGAAAGCGGGGAAAATTCAAACGTTTGGTTTACCGATGCCATTAGCCTGGTTGAAAAATACAATATTGGCTGGGCCTGGTGGCCGCTCAAAAAAATCGGAACGGTGGTTTGCCCGCTGGGTGTTCCGCTTACAAACGGGTATCAAACATTGCTGAATTACTGGTCGGGACAGGGCGGACAGCCGACACAGGAATTTGCTTTCAATGCCCTGATGGAAGTTGCCGAAAACCTGAAACTGGAAAACTGCAGCTACCAAAGAGATGTGATTGATGCTATGTTTCGCCAGGTGAGCACTGACGAAACCAGGCCTTTTGCTGAGCACCAGATTCCAGGAAGGATTTATGCCTCTGAATATGACCTGGGAACCAATAATTTTGCGTATTACGATCTGGATGTCGCCAACTACTGGGTCGCAACTGGCGAACATACCTCATGGAACAGTGGCGACAAATTCAGAAATGATGGTGTTGACATTGAAGGATGTTCTGATAATTCAGGCACAAATGGTTATGATGTAGGCTGGACACAAGCCGGCGAATGGCTGCAATACACGGTAAATATTTCCGAAACAGCGCTTTATGATCTGCAGGCCAGGGTTGCGACCATTTATGTAAATCGCAAAATTCATTTCCAACTGGACGAGGTGGATTTATGCCCGGCGACTACCTTTAATTCAACAGGAGGATGGCAAAACTGGCAAACAATAACGATCCCAAACCTGGTTCTGGAGGCAGGCGAGCACCGGTTAAGGGTGATGATCGATGTTGGCGATTTTAATCTCAACTATGTAAACTTCGTAAAAAAAGAAGCCACCAATACCATCCCGGCGACGTTTGTTTCGGCAGCTACCGACAGCACCGGATTCAAGGTAAATGTTACCCTTAACAAACCCATGAGCCCGCTTCAATCGCAGGCACCGGAAGGATTTGAAGTTATGGTAAACTATGTTGCTATTTCTGTTGACAGCCTGGTTGTTTCACCTCAGAATTCACGCATTGTAACACTTTCGGTTAGTCCGCAAATCCAGTATGGCGATGTTGTGAAAGTTTCATACCAGGGAACGACCATCACCGCACAGGATGGAACATCATTAGAGGTTTTTTTTTCTCAAACCGTAAAGAATAATCTGCCAGTCAGGTATTCTATTCCGGTAAAAATTGAGGCTGAAAACTACACAAGTCAGCATGGGATTTCAACAGAAACCACCTCCGACACAGGTGGCGGGCTTAACGTTGGCTGGACTGATGCGGGTGATTACATGGATTATCTTGTAAAAGTCACACAGCCTGGCATTTATCCGGTAAATTACAGGATAGCTTCCTATCAGCAAAGCGGCAAAATTGAACTTCAGATTTTGGGTGAGACCACACAGGTGGTGCATGAGGTGATTTTTCCGGTAACGGGTGGCTGGCAAACCTGGAAAACGGTAACGCAAAATGCAACACTACCTGCAGGTATTTTTACATTCAGGATTTACGTAAAAACAGCAGGGTTTAACCTCAATTGGTTTGAATTTACTCAATCAATCGGAATCGAAGATACTTTTCAGCAAACCGGACAAACCTACCAAATTTACCCGAATCCTTCGAATGGGCTTATTTTTCTGAATACCAACCTCAAAAATCAGCATGTGGTGTCGATGAAAATCTATGATAGCGTTGGAAAATGTATCATGGATTTATCAGAACAAGCATTGATTCTTCCAATTAAGATCGATCTTTCAAACCGAAAACGAGGCGTTTATTTTATGATAATTGATGACGGACAAAACCTTTTCAGCCAAAAAGTTGTTGTAACTGATTGAATATTCTAAACATATCTCATCATTCCTTTTATCCGGGGGAAAATTGTCAGATGAATTCAGCTACAGTACAAAAAAAGTCGCTTAAGAAAATACCCATTATTGATAATCAGGAAATCGCTCCCGGTGCTTTTGTTTTGTCTTTTAAACGGGATTTCCTGTTTATCCCGGGTCAGGTTTTGGCCGTGACGACCCACGAAAATATTGCCCCACGCCTTTACAGCATTGCCAGTGGTGCACAGGATGAGGAAATTAGGCTGCTTTACACCCTGAAACCTGATGGGGAATTAACACCTGAACTGGCAAACCTGAAAACAGGGGATTCGCTTTTTGTTTCGGGACCAACCGGAAAATTTTTTGGCATTGCCGGCCCTTCCGTTTGGATTGCTGCCGGAACCGGCATTGCACCTTTTGTTTCGATGTGGCGCTCCGGGCTGACAAAAGATAAAATACTGATTCATGGCAGCCGGTTTTTGCATTCTTTTTATTTTGAATATGAATTTAAAAACGCCCTGGGAGATTCCTTCATTCGTTGCTGTACGAAGGAAAGCGGTGACGGGGTTTTTTATGGAAGGGTAACGCAATGGCTTGAACAACAGCCTACTTTATGGCCAGACAAAAAATACTACATTTGTGGAAGCGCCGAAATGGTTGTCGAAGCCAGAGATATTTTAATTGACAAAGGCATTTCGTTCGACAAAATATTGGCGGAGATTTATTTTTAAACTTCTGATATGGTGACTCAAATGCAAATCGAATTGAAATTAAAAGACCTGCTACCCGTATCTGGTCATAAATACAAGGTTAAAAAGATTGGTTTTTTCGGATCATTTCTGCATGGGACACCCAATCAGGACTCTGATATTGAAATTTTGGTGGATTTTTATGAAACACCCGGATGGGATTTTTTCGATTAATTGGAATTTCTTGAATCTCATTTTGGTAGAAAAGTTGACCTTGTTACACCGAACGCCATGCGAAACCCCCTGAAGAGCAAAATTCTGAATCAGGTAAAATATTTGTCATGAAAGAGAAACGAGAATACCTATTCTATTTGCGTGAAATAGAGGATGCAACAAATCAAATATTTATCTATTCACAGCATCTTGCCCTGGCTGCATTTAAGAAGAATCGTCTGGTTGTGGATGCGGTGATTAGAACTTTCGAAATAATTAATGAAGCATGTAAAAATATCCCCGAAATAATAAAAGATAAGTACCCTCAGGTTCCCTGGTCCAAAATTTATCGGCTTCTCAATATCGTTTCTCATGATTATTTTGGAATTGATAATGATGTAATCTGGAAAATTGTCACAGATTATTTACCTGAAAACTACCAGAATATATTAAGTATCATTGAAATGAAATCAAAAAATGAATCCCAATAAAACCATGATGTCAAAACCCTTCATTTTTGGCCAAACGTTGTCCGAACTGCAGGAAATTGTTTCCCAATTTTCCCTTCCCAAATTTGCAGCTTCCCAAATTGCCGACTGGCTATACAAAAAGGATATTTCCTCCATCGACGAAATGACCAACCTATCGAAAAGTACCCGTGATATTCTGAAAGAACATTTCGAATTTGGTTTGATTGCACCTTCAAATGTTCAGGAATCGGCGGATGGAACTAAAAAATACCTCTACCCAACCCAGAATAAGAAATTCATCGAAGCCGCGTACATTCCTGACGGTGACAGGGCTACATTGTGCGTTTCGTCGCAGGTTGGCTGTAAAATGGGCTGTCTGTTTTGCATGACAGGAAAGCAAGGATTTCAATCCAACCTTACTGCAGGAGAGATTGTGAACCAGGTTCGCAGCCTTCCCGAAAGGGAAAAACTCACCAACATTGTTTATATGGGAATGGGCGAGCCCTTCGACAACCTGGAGGAAGTTTTGAAGAGCCTCGAAATTTTCACATCGAACTGGGGCTATGCCTGGAGCCCAAAACGCATCACAGTTTCAACCATCGGGATAATTCCGGCAATGAAGACTTTTCTGGATAAAAGCGATTGCCACCTGGCTGTGAGCCTTCATTCTCCATTTGAGGAAGAACGTAAAAAACTGATGCCGATCGAAAATGTGTATTCACTTCACGAGGTGTTAGACACAATCCGAAGCTTCGATTTCGGCCGTCAGCGCAGGGTATCGTTTGAATACATCATGTTTAAAGGTGTAAACGATACGCCCCGGCATGTTAACGAATTAGCCAGGATATTAAACGGCATCCGCTGCCGCATCAACCTCATCCGGTTTCACCCGATACCCGGCACACCCCTCGAAAGTAGCGATGATGCCACCATCGAAAAGTTTATGGTAGGATTGAACACCAAAGGAATCCGCACCACCATCCGAGCCTCGAGAGGACAGGATATTTACGCAGCTTGCGGACTCCTTTCGACGAAAGAACTGGTAAGGCAACGTAAAATTGCGGATTAACTTCTGAAAATAGCACCTGCCGTCAAAATGCAAATATTCAACTACAACCGAAAAATTTCTGGTTTTATGATCTTTTTCAAGTAGGCTTGAACTTTTTCCGGTGGTTACATTTTTTACAACTAACTCGAAAACTTTTCTCTGAAACAAAATGAAAACCAAATCACCCTTCCTGATTAAAAACAATTATACATCACCCAGGGCTTCAGCGCCGGGTTAAAAGCCAAAAAACCTGAACCCAGAAGGTTGTTTATGTCCGGTGAATGGTAAGTAAAACCCACTGTGAATAAGTGCGCAATACAGGCGAAAGGGTTTGCAGTTGTAAATTCAAAAATCCGAACCAGGAGAGTTGGGCCTTGAACAGCCAGAATAATACCCAATACACCTGATTTTGTGTTTTTGCGGCAACCAAAATTTCGCTCCGAAACCTCTAAAACACTAAACACAGCGCACAGCACCTGGTAAAATGATTCTCAGGATATTTCGTGGCTTTGTGGTTTATTGGCAGAAAAAAAACACCACGGAAGCACAAAAACACTAAAAAGATTTCATAACCCTGTTTGGCCAGGTTTCCCTCATCTTTCGTGGTTTTGTGGCAAAAAAAATCAATCTACCGGCAATTGTCTTACAAAACCCTCTTCGAGTGAAATAAAGGTTTCAGTGTTGACGATTTCAAGAATCGACTGAATTTGTTCGACGATAATCTTTTTCAAGTGCTCGTTGTTCCTGGCCATGATTTTAATAAGCAGCGAGTACTTTCCCGTAATATGATGACATTCAACAATTTCAGGAATTTTTTTAATTTTCTGAAAAACTTCTTCATGGGTACTTGTCGAGGTAAGATTTACCTGAATTCCAATAAAAGCACAGGTTAAATATCCCATGCCTTTTGAGGATAAATTGTACTGTGTTCCAATTATTACACCCGCTTCCTGCATTTTTTGTACCCGTTGATGAATGGCAGCCCCCGAAACATTGCAATGACGGGCGACTTCGAGGAAAGGAGTCCTTGCATCAGCAATCAGGATATTCAGAATTTTTTTATCCAGACTATCAAGTCGAAATTGTTGAGACATATTTTATTCCTTTTCAATATTAATTTTTCCAAAATTAGTTGAAATGCATTACTGTTTTTAAAAATATCAACACTAATTCGCAAAATTTAAAAGATGAAACCGGGAAAGATGTCAATTTTCATAAATTTGTAACATTTCTTGTTATTCTAAAACAATACGTTAGCAAATTTCACACAACACAAAATCATACAAGGAGGCAAAAATGTCATACGACGGAATCAATCATTATCTGGAAGCAGCAAAACGATCGGCTGCGTGGCATCAGAATTACATTAGTGAAATGAAGAAATGCCGGTTCGACACCATTGCAGTTCACGGAGTGTATTCGATGCAGGAAGCACTCGATTTTAACCAGGGTAGCATCATCGAACCCATTTATATGGCGACATCGCAGGCATACCGCGATTCTGACGAGATGGAAGCTGCGCTGGGATATCAAATCCCAACATGGTGTTATTCGCGGATTGCCAATCCAACGATTTACTACCTTGAAGGGGTTCTTGCCTTGCTTGAGGGCTATGGCTCTAAGGCAGAAACTTCGTGCATTGCGACGGCTTCGGGCATGGCGGCCATTCAAACCGCAGTCGATCAGTTTCTTTTACCTGACCTGAAAAAGCCTTCGAATCCAATAAATTTTGTGGCAACAACACAGGTTTATGGCGGTACCTTTCAGCAATTTGCGGTAAGAAAGGAGCGTGAACGCAGGATTGAATGGCGTAAAGTGATTAATTCAAATGATTTGGAAGAGTGGGAATCGTTGATCGACGAAAACACCCGTTTTCTTTATGGTGAAATGCCGAGCAATCCCGGTCAGGCATTTTTTGATCTTGAAAAAGTGATAGACCTGGCTCATAAATACGGCATCCCAATGATTGTGGATGCAACTGTAGCAACTCCGGCTTTGATGCGTCCCATTGCCCTGGGCGCTGATATAGTGGTGCAGTCGGTCACCAAAACATTAACAACCAGCGGTTTTGGTATCGGCGGAGCCGTTATTTCGCGCAAAAACCTCACGTCCAACGTTGATAATCCTGAGATGAAAGCCGATTTTTGCATCTATGCCAAAACCCTACCCAACCGCGACAATGGTCCCAACATTTCGCCCATGAACGCCATTTTGGCTGTCAACGACATACGTACCCTTCGGTCGAGGGTGGACATGCAAAGCCGAAGCACCATGACGATTGCCAATTTCCTGGAACAGCACAAACACATCGAACAGGTTGATTATCTTGGCCTTGAATCGCACCCGTTGCACGAGGTGGCCTCCAAATACCTATGGCTGGTCGATTCGGAATTTGATGCCCACTACGGCCAAAAAGTAAACCGCTACGGGCATCTGATGTCGTTCAGGGTAAAAGGCGGTGCACAGCCTACCCGTGATGTTTTCGATGCTTTTCAGCGTATCTGGCGGGCAACCGACCTGGGAAGAATTAAATCAGTGGCCACCATACCGGCTATCTCGACACACTCCCAGCAAGGTGAAGAAGGCCGCAAAATGGCCGGCATTCCCACAAACCTCATCCGGCTTTGCGTTGGCGCCGAGCATCCTGACGATGTCATCAAGGATTTGGATCAGGCTCTTTCGGTGCTGGATGGTAATAAAGTATTCTTCGGAACACCTGAATTTTCGGCCGGTGGAGCTTCGTCAGCAACACTTCGCAGAAATAGCAAATAGCAATAAACAACCAACATATAAAAACTAAATTCCAATTTTTAAGGGCCAAAATGGAAACCGTGGTTTGGAAATTTTTGATTTGAAAAAGGATTTATTGTTCTTTTGAGTTTATTTCGTTGGAATTGAATTGTGTTTTGAGATTTGTGTTTTGAATTTTAAGGAGAATACTATGGAAAACCCGTTAATGTTTTATTCCACCAACCGACAGTCGCCCACCCTTCCTTTTCATGAGGCGCTGCTAAAGGGTCAGGCGCCCGACAAGGGGCTTTACATGCCTGAAACCATACCCGTTTTTTCGGCGGAAGCCATAAAAAAAATGAAGGCACTGAAATATTTTGAAATTGCCCAACAGGTAATTGGGAAATTTCTCAAAGGGGTTATCGAAGACGAAGACCTGCGTGCCATGGTTGAAGATGCTTACAACTACCCGGTTCCGCTGGAACAGGTTTTTGAAAAAAAATACGTGATGCGTCTCGATCAGGGGCCAACGGCTTCATTCAAGGATTTTGCAGGGCGCATGATGGGCAGGTTGATGGCTCATTACCTGAGAAAGGATAACCGCCGGCTACTGATCCTTACCGCTACATCGGGAGACACTGGAAGTGCCATCGCAAACGCATTTTACGGACTGGATAACATAAAGGTGGTGGTGCTGTTCCCGGTAAATGAGGTAACACCACGGCAACGCAAACAAATGACCACCCTGGGTAAAAATGTGCGGATAATAGGACTGGAAGCCAAGTTCGACGATTGCCAGGCATTGGTAAAACAAGCATTTTCCGACCCTGACCTTGAATACCTTCAACTTTCTTCTGCCAATTCCATCAACATCGGGAGACTCATCCCTCAGGTGGTTTACTATTTTTACGCTTATGCAAAACTCACTGAAAATCCGGGCGGGGAAAAGATCATTTTCTCAGTACCTTCGGGCAATTTTGGAGATATGATGGGTGGCATGTTAGCTGTAAAAATGGGACTCCCGGTTGAGAAATTTGTAATTGCCACCAACGAAAATGATGAATTTCCGGTTTTCATGAACACCCAAAAATACAGCAAAATTGAGCCATCAAAAAACTGCATTTCGAGTGCCATGAACGTTGGCCACCCCAGCAATCTTGCCCGGCTGGTTGCCTTGTATGGAGGGCAAATGGACGAAAAGGGAACTGTTTACAAAAAACCTGATTTTCAAACGATGAACCACGAGATGTTCCCCATCAGCGTCAGCGATTTTTTGACCCGGGAAACCATTAGGGATGCCTGGGAAAAATATAGGTTGCTGCTCGAGCCGCATGGGTCGGTTAGCTGGAAGGGGCTGGAAGTTTTTCTGGAAAAGCATCCTGAGTTCGATAATCCTGAACAGGTTTGTGTTTCGCTGGAAACGGCTCATCCGGCTAAATTTCCTGAACAAATCAGGGAAATACTCCATTTCGATCCCCAGTTGCCACCAAGCCTCGAAGGATTGGAAGATAAAAAGGAACAATTTGATAAAATCCATAACCATTACCCGGATTTCAAATCATTTTTACAAAACAATTACTAACATCTAAAACACTGATTATGTACGTGATATGTTCCGACCTCGAAGGGGTGTTTGTCCCTGAAGTATGGATTAATGTGGCCGAAAAAACCGGTATTCCCGAACTTCGGCTTACCACCCGCGACATCAGCGATTACGATGTGTTGATGAAACAACGCATCCGCATACTGGCTGAACATGGGTTGAAACTGAAAGACATTCAGCATGTGATTGCCACCATCAAACCGCTGGAAGGTGCACTCGAATTTATTGGCTGGCTCAGGGAAATAACACAATTGATTGTGGTTTCTGATACATTCAGGCAATTTGCCGACCCGCTGATGAAACAACTTCATCGTCCTACCATTTTTTGCCACAACCTGATTGTGGACGAAAACAACAACATAACCGGATACGCACTCCGCCAGAAAGACCCCAAACGTAAAACTGTGGAAGCGCTGCAAAGCCTTCAATACAAAGTGATTGCATTTGGCGATTCATACAACGATGTTTCGATGCTTCAACAGGCAGATCTTGGAATTTTGTTCCGGCCTCCGCAAAATGTGATCAGCGATTATCCTCAGTTGCCGGTTACCCATAATTATGCTGAACTGAAAAAGATGATAGAACCTTTGCTGGTTGGTGAAGGGAAGGGATAGTCATTTGTAGTCATTGGTGGTCATTGGTGGTCATTTGTAGTCATTGGTGGTCATTGATAGTCATTTGTAGTCATTGGTGGTCATTGGTGGTCATTTGTAGTCATTGGTGGTCATTTGTAGTCATAGGTGGTCATTTGTAGTCATTGGTGGTCATTGATAGTCATTTGTAGTCATTTGTAGTCATTGGTGGTTATTTGTATTCATTGGTGGTCATTTGTAGTCATTGATTGTTTTTATTTACTTTTTTAAAATGTTGTTTTTTAATGATTTAATTTATTGTTCGGAGGTGTTATGACGTTGGATGAGTTTAAGGTGTATCAGATGGCGATGGAGGTTGGGGAGGAGGTTTGGAGCATAGTATCAGGTTGGAATTATTTTGCGAAAGATACCATTGGGAAACAGTTCGTAAGGGCAATTGATTCTGTTGCCGCAAATTTGAGTGAAGGTCTTGGAAGGTATCATTACAACGAAGCCCGACATTTTAGCTATTATTCCAGAGGCTCCCTGTTTGAATCGAAAACCTGGCTTACCAAATCAAAAAGCAGAAACCTGATTGATGAGGTAACATACATCAAAATGAATGACACCCTGGAATCCATTGGAATAAAACTCAACAACTATATCAACACCATCGGGAAAAAAACCAATACCTGATCCAACACCCAATTCCAACTCAGCCAAATCCCAGCGAAGCGAATTCCTGCGCTGCCAAATGACCATAAAAAATTGCCCAATTTCACACAAACTCCTATTTTTGCCAAAAAACTATCAATTTGAAGATTGCTGTTAACACCAGATTACTTTTAAAAGACAGGCTTGAAGGCATTGGCTGGTTCACCTACGAAAACCTGCGACGGATTACTACTCAACACCCTGAGCATCAGTTTTACTTTTTTTTCGACAGAAAATTCCACACCGATTTTATTTTTTCAAATAACATCCAACCAATTGTTATTCACCCGCAGGCAAGGCATCCGGTGCTCTATTACACCTGGTTTGAGTACTCAGTCCCACGCATGTTGAAAAAAATTAAAGCCGATTTATTTTTTTCACCAGACGGATATCTGTCACTCAAAACCGACATTCCTTCGATGAATGTATTTCACGATTTGAATTTTGAACATTATCCAAAAGACCTTCCTCCAATTGAAAGATATTTTTACCGAAAATTTTTCCCTGAATATGCCCACAAGGCTATCAGGATTGCAACTGTTTCGGAATATTCGAAAAAAGACATCATGAACATTTATGGTGTCAGCAAAAACAAGGTGGATGTGGTTTACAACGGCGCCAATGAGCGGTTTTCGCCCGTTGATGAAGCCCTGAAAAGGCAAACACGTGAAAAATACAGCCACGGATCACCCTATTTTTTGTTTGTTGGTTCGTTGCACCCACGAAAAAACCTTGCAAGACTGTTTCCGGCTTTCGATAAGTTCAAGGCATCTGACATGCAGGGTGTCAAACTTTTGATTGTTGGCGAAAAAAAATGGTGGACAGAGCCAATCCAGCGTGCTTTCGAAAACATGAATCATAAAGAAGATGTTGTTTTTTGCGGAAGGCTCGACCCTGACAGCCTGCACAAAGTAACCGCATCAGCGCTGGCTATAACCTATGTGAGCTATTTCGAGGGTTTTGGAATTCCCATTCTGGAAGCTTTTTACTGTGATACACCGGTGATAACCTCCAACATAACCTCGATGCCAGAAGTGGCTGGCGATGCTGCATTGCTTATCGACCCACTTGAGGTAGATTCAATCACCCAAGGGCTTCGCAGGATAGCAAATGATGAGAAACTTCGCATCAGGTTGATTGAGGAGGGAAGGGAGCGTCGAAAAATGTTCAGCTGGCAAAAAACATCCGAACGGTTATGGAATTCCATTGAAAAGGCATTGGAACAGTCAGTAAAATAGGTATTTTTTTCACACCCAACGGGTAGTCATTTCAAATTAGGGTTGACATCGGGTAAAACCCTTAACGCATTTTACTTCGATCATTACTGCACTCTTTAATTATTAATTTTCAAACTTTTACATAATCAAAAGCACGATGTTACGTAATTTTTTGAAGTCTCATTTTATGAAATTATGATACTTTTGTAACCTGGATTTAAACTTGATTTTTTATTCATTCACTAAATTAATAGTTTCACAATGAAGAAAATTACTTTACAAATTAAAAACGGCAAAAGCTTACTCGCTTTGATCCTGATGGTGATGTTCACCATTTTATGGGGCAATAGCAGTTATGCCCAGGATTTTGCAATCAACTTTAGCAAATCTGAAAGCAAAGTTGTTTTGGGTGAAGACAACATGCAAAAACTTGACCTCCGGTTTATTTATAATGGAATCAACACTTTCGGTGTTGAAACTACCAAAGGCCGGTTTAACGAAATCATGATCCCGGGAACTTATTCAACAGGAAGCATTGGAGCACCAAAACTTCCAGCTTCCAAAAAACTCATCGAAATACCTTTTGGCGCCGATGTTTCGATTAAAGTAATTAATTACACAAAAACCGAATACAAGCTGGCCGATTACGGTATAGTACAACCCATCATGCCCGTTCAGCCCTCGCTTCGCAAAGATCAGAATGCCAGCGATATTACTTTTGAATACGACGAACAATTGTACAAAAAAGACATGTTCGTTGGTCCGGAGCTCGCTTCGGTTGAAGTGCTTGGCGTTATGAGGGGCTATCGCATTGCGCGGGTGACCATTTCACCGGTAAGCTATAATCCGGTTCAGGGGATAGTCAGGGTTTACAACGACGTTGAAGTTGAGCTGACCTATTCGAATGTGGATGCACAGTTGACCAGTTACATCAAGGCTTCGACGGGTTCACCGTATTTTAAGGTGATCGAAGACAAAATACTCAACAGAGGTGTAGGTTATCCCAACAACCCCGACCTTACCAAATACCCGGTAAAATACCTGATTGTTTCCGACAGAATGTTTGAAACTGATTTACAACCTTTCATCCAATGGAAAACCATGAAAGGTTTTGAAGTTATCACCGCTTACACGGATGAAATTGGAAGCACCTTCGCCGCCATTCAGACATGGATTCACGGGCAATACAACGCAGGAACCCCAACTGATCCGGCGCCATGTTTTATTCTGCTGGTTGGCGACACGCCGCAGATTCCCGCACAAAATGGTTCATCCTCAGGCAAGATGACAGACCTGTATTACGCAAGTGTTGACGGCGACTATTTTCCGGAGATGTACTACGGAAGATTTTCAGCCACCAACTCAGCTCAGCTGAATGCCCAAATTGCCAAAACGCTTTATTACGAAAAATACGAATTTACAGATCCAAGCTATCTGAACAGTGTAACGCTGATTGCCGGAGCCGACGGCACCTGGAATCCAAATGTTGGGCAACCCACGGTTGAATACGGAACTGAAAATTATTTTAATGCAGCGCATGGCTACACCAATGTTTACGCCTACCTGACCAGCCCCTACACTGGATGTTACGATAATACAAGGGTTTCGGTAAGCATGATTAATTATACGGCTCATGGGGGACAAACCAGTTGGTCAGACCCAAATTTTTCGCAAAGCATGGTAAATGCTTTGACCAATACCGGCAAATATCCACTTGCTGTAGGCAACTGTTGTCTGGCTGCCGATTTTGGTTATAACGAATGCTTTGGTGAAACTTTTATGCGCGCTGCCAACAAAGGAGCGGTAGCGTATATAGGTTCATCGCCAAGCAGTTACTGGTTCGAGGATTTTTACTGGTCAGTCGGAGCTTTCCCCATTCAGGGAAACAACAGTGGCTATGTTCCATCGTATGAAGAAACAACCTGGGGCGCCTACGACGGACCCTTTGTTGGCGATTATGTTACTGCCGATGCCATGGTTTTTGTTGGAAACCTCGCCGTTACTGAAGTTGACATTCAGGGGTATCCGCAACATTCAAGCCCGCTTTATTACTGGCAGGCCTACAATATGATGGGCGACCCTTCCATCGTGATTTATCACACCGAAGGCGCTGAAAACAATGTTTCGCACATGGCCATCGTCCCAATCGGAATGGATTATTACGAAGTGACCGCTGAACCCGGTTCGTATGTTGGAATTTCCAAGGACGGGGTTCTTCACGGATCAGCATTGGTTGACGAAACCGGTGTTTGCCAGGTGCCTATCGACCCGGTGCTTTCTTCGGGAATGGTTGACATTGTTGTTACCAAACCACAGTTCATCCCTTACATGATGCAGGTTCCCGCTGCTGCCCTCGAAGGTCCGTATGTTGTTCTTGACAACTACACCATCAGCGATCCGACCGGGAACAACAACGGGTTGGCCGATTATTCCGAAAACATTAGCCTTAACGTGACCCTTAAAAACGTTGGCGCCGACCCATCGGCAGTCATCACGGCCACAGTTACCGGTTCCGATCAGTATGTTTCGCTGACAGGATCGGCAATGTGCAATTTCCCGGCTATCGTACCCGGAGGAACTGCCACCATAAACAGCGCCTACGCTTTTGCAATTGCTGCTTTTGTGCCCGATCAGCACAAAGCACAATTCGTATTACAAATTACAGACGGAAGCGATACCTGGACATCAAATCTATACATTACAGTGAACAGCCCCGAGTTGAGCCTTTCTGCAGATTTTCTGATTGACGATTCACAATCAGGCAATAATGACGGGATTTTAGACCCGGGAGAAACTGCCATTATCAAAACAAACATCAGCAATGAAGGAAGCAGTGCAGTATCGAACGTAAATATCGGCATTGTGTCAGGCGACCCATATCTGGTAATCAATACCGCTACTGTGAATATTGCAAGCCTTGCAGCAGGCGCCACATCCGAATATTCTTTCAGCGTTTCGGCAAGTGCAGGCGCTCCCATTGGCTACCCGGTAAATGTTGACCTTTCGGCTACTGCCGGCCCCGGCGGACAATATACAGCTGACAATACGCTGATGGTGGTTATTGGTCTGATACCTGAATATTTGATGTCGAATCAAACAGTTACTACATGCGTTGGGCTGTTTTATGATTCTGGTGGACCTTCCAATCAGTACGGCAACTCCGAAAACGCTGTGATGACCTTCCTCCCTGCAAGTTCGGATGGTATGATAAAAGTTAACTTCCTGTCGTTTGAAACTGAATTAAATTACGACTATCTGCACATTTACAATGGGGTCAACACCTCGGCTCCTGAAGTCATGGGAAGCCCATTTCATGGGACAACCAGCCCCGGTACCATTATTGGGATGAATGACGATGGTGCGCTTACATTTGAGTTCACCTCCGATGGATCAATCACCAAAAATGGCTGGGAGGCTGAAATTACCTGTTTTACGCTTTCAGGTGTTCCTGAGTGTGCCTCTAATCCGGTACCTGCAGTTGGAGCACAAAATGTTTCGCTCAGTGCAACGCTTTCATGGACATCCAACGATGCGCTTGAGTTTGATGTGTATTTCGGGATTTCAGCCAATCCGCCTTTCGTAGAAACGGTGAATGCACCCTATTACACACCTGCATTATTGCCAAACACAACCTATTACTGGAAAATTGTTCCCAAAAACAATAACGGATCGGCTGAGGATTGCGACATATGGATTTTTACCACCAGCGGACCCGAATATATCATGGCAAATGGAACAGTAACAGCAACAAACGGAACATTTTATGATTCGGGTGGTGCAACGGGCCAATACAGCAACAACGAGGACTTTGTCATGACTTTTACTCCTTCGGTTCCCGGTCAGTCCTTACAATTTACCTTTTCAGCTTTTGAAACTGAGGCTAACTACGATTACCTGTATGTGCACGACGGACCCGACACAAGTTCGCCGGAAGTAAGCGGCAGCCCGTTCCATGGAACTTCAAATCCCGGAACCATCACTTCAACCCATGCAACAGGTGCTCTGACGTTCCATTTCGATTCAGATGTATCCATAACAAAACTGGGTTGGGCAGCTACTTTCCAGGCTATGGGCGTTTTATCCTGCAACCCGATAGCTTTGCCAGAGGAAATTTGCGAAGGCAATTCGGCAATATTGTTAGCCAATGCTTCTGGTGGTACCGGCAGCTATACCTGTTTGTGGTCGCCTGCCGAAACCCTGAGCGATCCAACCATTATGAATCCTGTTGCAACACCAACGGCTACAACCACTTATACTGTAACCATTGACGATGGGGATGCGGTTATTACCGGCGATGTTACCTTGTATGTAAACCCATCACCGCAGGTTGATCTGGGTGCTGATGTTACCATTTGCGCAAATCAGACCATTACCCTGGATGCAACTACTCCGGGTGCTGTCAGCTACCTCTGGACTCCGGGAGGTTACACCACGCCAACCATTGTTGTTGATTCAACAGGCGTTGGAATTGGCTCAGTTACCTACTCGGTGGTTGTCACCGGAGCAAACGATTGCGAGGGTGAAGATGAAATATCCATAACCTTCGATCCTTGTACTTTCATTGATGATGTTATGAATAACCTTTCCGTAGCTGTTTACCCAAACCCGGCAACCAACCTTCTGAATATCAATATTTCAGGAGTGGCTGAATCGGTCGTTTACGAATTGCTCAATTACCACGGACAAAAGGTTTACAGCCGCATTCTTGAAAATGTAAATGGCAGCATCAACGATCAAATCGAACTAAACACACTGGCACGCGGTATTTATTACCTGCGGCTCAGTACAAACGATAATGTCAACATCAGGAAGGTTGTGATAAATTAACCAACTTATTCCTGTATTCAGCTAAAAACTGAGAAAGTTCAAACTGCTGGTTTTTTCTCCGGAAATGCCCGTCAAGGGGATGAGGAACAAAAGCCAGCAGTTTTTTTTTGATACACTTATGTGTGAGCGGACCACAGATGGCACTACATGAATCCGGGACGATAAAATTCGCCCCTTAAATGTATGGTTCAGGATTAATCCGATGAAAACAATTTGGCTATTTTTACAATTCCAATACCACTTTTATGAAAAATATTTTTTGGCAGACCGTCATCATTTTTATCGCCTTTAACCTCGCCTGCCTCTCTGCTTCAGCTCAGGCTCCAACAGAAACAGCTTTTAAACTTTTTGTAATAGGGTCGGGTGGCGGCATTGATGATGGCAACCTGAACTGCTATTTGCTTGCTGCAAAAAACTCGAACGAATTTATCAGCCTCGACGCAGGAACTTTGTATTCAGGAATTCAAAAAACTGTGGACGCCGGAAAGTTTTACGATGTTTTTATTCCATCAGAAACAAATCTTACCAAAACCGGCTACATTTTTACGGAATGCATCAAAGGTTACCTCATTTCGCACCCTCACCTCGACCATATTGCCGGGCTTGTGATTGCCTCGCCTGCCGATCAGCCTAAGCCCGTTTATGGAAGTGAAACAACCATCAGATTACTGACTGAAAACATTTTTAACTGGAAAATATGGCCAAACTTTACTTCTGGCGGTGAAGGTTTGCAATTGAAAAAATACACCCTTCAAACTGTAAAACCTGGCGAAGAATTCAGGATCGGAAATACTTCCTTCAAAACTACCCCTTTTGTTGTCAGTCATCAGGAACCTTACGCGTCAACTGCTTACCTTCTGGAAAATTATGGAGAATACCTGCTCTACATTGGCGACACAGGCAGCGATGAGTTGGAAAATACCAGCAACCTGCAGATCATCTGGCAATCTATTGCACCCATTATTCGTCAGCACAGGCTTCACGCCATCATGATGGAATGTTCGTACCCCAACGCGCAGCCCGACCTGCAGCTCTATGGTCATTTGAATCCGAAATGGATGCTCAAGGAACTCGAAAATCTGGCAAAAGAAGTTAATCCTGACAATCCGGAAACCGCACTCATTGGATTAACCGTTGTGGTAACAGGCATAAAACCAATGGTTTTTTCGGATATAGATCCGGCACATCAGATTTCGATGGAGCTTCTTCAGGTAAACAAGCCAGGAGTCAGTTTCGTGTTTCCGGTTCAGGGTCAACGTATTGAGTTGTAAACCCGACAATGATTAATGATGCGCTAATTACTTTTCATTTTTAATAACCACTCCAGCACCAGATGAAAAACAAAGGAATAACTTTTAAACTACAGTTTTATATTCTTTCAGGAATTTTCGTGATTTACGCAAGTATTCTTTTGCTTGATTATTTCTCGACACGCAAACTGCTGATTAACGGGGTAAAAAAAGATGTTATTCACCTGGCTCAGGCCACCGTGAATAAAATTAATGGTGTAATTATTGCCGCCCAAAGTATCCCCCTCAATCTTGCGCCCATCATCGAAAACACCGAAAAAAAGGATTTCAGGTTTAAAGAATCCCTGGAACAGATCGTAAAAATTAACAAGGAGGTATTTGGAACATGCATAGCATGGGAGCCTTATGCTTTTTATCCTGACAAATATTATTTTGCTCCTTATGGTTACGATTGTGGAAATGCTGTTTGCTACACAATTTTAGGCGGTGACAACTATGTGTATTTTGATTTCGACTGGTACAAAATTCCAAAAAAACTTGGAAAACCGGTGTGGACTGAACCCTATTTCGACAAAAACGGTGGCAACATCATCATGTCAACCTATTCGGTTCCACTTTACCGAACCGAAAAAGAACAAAAGGAATTTACAGGCATTGTGACAGTTGACCTCGATTTGAGCTGGTTGCGGAATGTTGTCGATTCGATGGACATTATCAGGAATGGGTACGCATTTTTGATTTCTAAAAAAGGTACTTTTATTACCCATCCTGCCGACTCGCTGGTGATGAACGAAAGCATTTTTTCGTATGCTGACAAAATGAACAGCCCGCAACTGCGCGAAACCGGCCTGAAAATGGTGAATGGCGAAACTGCCTACGCTCGTTTCGACCCTTTTGATGTTGATAAAAAAGCACTTTTGTACTACACGCCACTTCCGGGCAACAATTGGTCGCTGGGCATTGTTTTTCCTCAAAAAGAACTGTTTGCCAACCTTCACGCACAATTTCAGATCATGCTCTCGTTGGGAATTGCCGGTTTTATCCTTTTATTTTTTGTGATTATGCTTGTATCAAAAAAAATAACCAGCCCGCTCGAGAAACTGGCTTCAGCCACGGCCGAGTTGGGCGATGGAAATTTTAATGTCCGGTTACCGGCAATCCGGTCGCAGGACGAAATTGGCAGACTTACAGGCTCATTTGAAAAAATGAAAACAGCATTAAAGAATTACATCAAAAACCTTGAAGAAACTACAGCCGAAAAAAACAAAATAGAAAGCGAACTTAAAATTGCCCACGACATTCAACAGGGCATTATCCCCAAAACCTTCCCGCCATTCCCCGAAAGGGATGATGTGGACATTTACGCTATCCTTGATCCGGCAAAGCAGGTAGGTGGCGACTTGTACGATTTCTTTTTTCTTGACGCCAGACGGCTGGTTTTTGCAGTTGGCGATGTGTCGGGCAAAGGCGTTCCTGCATCGCTGTTTATGGCCATTACCCGCACACTTTTCAGATCAAAAGCCACTCCTGAAGCCAGTGTAAGCCAGATCATGACAAACATCAACACCGAGTTGTGCAAAGACAACGACAACGCCATGTTCGTGACATTTTTCATGGGCATTCTCAACCTCGAAACAGGTATTTTGGAGTATTGCAACGCCGGACACAATTACCCCTATATCCTGAAAAAAAATGGCGATATCGTGATCGTCAATCAAACCCATGGAATGCCCGTCGGGCTGTTCGATTCAGGCAGCTACAACCAATCCATGGTTGAATTGAAAGACAATGACACCCTTGTAATTTACACCGATGGTGTGCCCGAAGCCATCAACGAAATCGGTGAACTGATGGGGTCGGAAAAGTTGGAGGACTGCCTGAGTAAGCTAAATGAAAAAAACTCACCAGAAGCCATTACGAAAAGTTTGTTGGCTCAGACAAGGAGTTTTGTGGGAAAAGCCGAGCAATCCGACGATATTACAATATTGGTACTTACTTATTTTCAGAACATTAAGCATGGTTTTTACTCCAATAAAAGGCAGCTTGAGATTGTTAACAAAGTGGACGAAATAAACAGGTTGACAGCGTTTATCAATCAGTTTTGTAAAGATTGGATGATTGATGATGACTCAGCAGGGAAACTCAATCTGGCCGCCGAGGAAATTGTTTCGAACATCATAAAATATGCTTTTAGTGATGCGAAACAACACATTATCAATATTGTAGCTACTTATGAGGCTGATTACATCACAATGATGTTTCACGATGACGGAACACCCTTCAACCCTTTTCAAAAAGACAATCCTGATGTAACTGCACCGCTTGAGGAACGCAAGATCGGCGGATTAGGAATTTATTTCGTCAAACAACTGATGGACAGCATTGAATACGATTTCAGGGGAGGGAAAAACACCCTGACAGTTATGAAAAAAATCAACCATTTGAAGGATTAATCGTGCAGAAACTCACATTTTGATTTAATTTGCCAACTCGAACGCTAAACCGAACCAAATACAATGGCCACGTACATTCATTATCTTGACCCGTTTTCGAAAGAACTGGACGACCTGATCAGCAAACTTGATAGGACTCCCGGAACGTGTATTTTCATCGACCTGGTGAACTCCACGGCCGATAAAATTCTCAATCCCGACAACTCCTGGATAAAAAAACTGAACAATACCTTCAACTTTATTTCAGTCATCAACCAGTTTCCCAATTTTGTAGTAAAAGGAATCGGGGACGAAATGATGCTGTATCTACCTGATCATGAACTGAAACACAGCAAAACATTCCACGATTATCTTTCGCTTCTTGGTGAATTGCATGCAACTGTGGAAACATTGATTAACCATCCGCTGAAAAACCTTTTTTACGAGTGCAAGGTGGGAATTCATTATTGTACCAACGTTTACAACATCACCTTCTTCGATGGCGTGAACGACTACTACGGAACAGACATCGACGCCTCTGCCCGCCTGATGCAGAAATCACGCGGCAACCGCATGGTGCTCAGCGAAGATTTTTACCAAAAAGCAATCGAGGATTGCAAGGATAAGAACATCGATCCCGTAAGCACCGTTCTTGGCAAAGTGTCAGGCGTTTACATCGAAGACTTCAAAGGCATCGATCAGCCATTCAAATATAGGGCGATAGAGGTGTAAGGGTTTAAAAGGTCAGTTTTATAGAGAGGTGAAACCTTTATAAATCCTGGAGAACCTCCCATGGCCTGCAATGTTTAATGCCTTGATAATCCGAGAATTTCACATCATCCATCGAAACTACCCATTTTTCATAATTGTCTTTTACCGACAACAGGTTACCATATTCCCGTTCCACTGTTTCAGGTTTATCTAAAAGCCATGCCACCTGGAGGTAAATTTTTTTGTCTGCTTTTTCAGCAATAAAATCTATTTCCTGCTGATTTAACACACC
>CALFEP010000293.1 GCA_937950125.1 uncultured Bacteroidota bacterium | reverse complement strand
CATTTCCGGCATTTGCCTGTGGCGTTTTTTGAATGACCAGAATTTTTGTATCAGAACTTGCGACCTGGCATGGCGAAATGGCGGAGGCTGTTAAGGTAAGTGTTACTAAACCAGTAATTTTATCCTGACTTCCCGGTGTGTAAACGGCGGTCAGTGAACTTGTCGAACTAAAAGTTCCATCGCCTGATGTTAACCATGTTATACTCGAAGCATTCAACATCGTGCCATTAAGTGTATGGGTATCAGTTTCACAAATAGTTGCATCGTTTCCGGCATTTGTCTGCGGTGTTTTCTGAATGACCAGAATTTTTGTATCAGAACTCGCAACCTGGCATGGCGAGATGGCGGCGGCTGTGAGTGTAAGTGTAACATTTCCTGCATTTATGTCGTTGGTACCTGGCGTGTAAACGGCGGTCAGTGAGCTTGTCGAACTAAAAGTTCCATTACCGGAGGTTGACCAGACGATTGTTGAAAAATTTGATGCAGTTCCTGCAAGAATATGTGTTGATGTCTGGCAGACAGTGGCATCTGACCCTGCGTTCGATTGCGGGGATTTTCTAATTGTCAGTAAAAGATTATCAGTGGCTGCGGTAACACATGGTGAAATTGCGGAAGCTGTTAACGTAAGTGTAACATTTCCGGAATTGATATCATTGCTGCCCGGTGTATAAACTGGGGTCAAGGAGCTTACCGAACTGAAAGTTCCGTTCCCAGAAGTTGTCCATAAAACGGAAGAATAATGTGAAGCGACTCCATTCAAATTGTAGCTTGCAGTTTGACAAATTGTTGCGTCATTCCCTGCTGAGGCGTCTGGACGCTGGACAAACGATACGTTAATAGATGAATTGACCGGGTTAAGACATGGCGAAACCGGACTTGCTGTTAGGGTGAGTGTGATGGCCTGACCTGATGCAATATCTACATTTCCAGGATTGTAGTTGGTGTTCAGTTGTGTGGGATTATCAAATGTACCATCACCACTTGTGCTCCAAAGTATTCCGCTATATGATGAAGCGGTTGACGCCAATGCGAAAGGAGGAAATTCGCAGACGGTCTGGTTGTTTGAAGTGGAAATATTTACAGCAGGATTGTTGTGTACAGTAACCAACAGTGTTTCAGAAACACTTGTGGCGCAGGGTGTAATTGCACTTGCAGTTAATACAAGTGTAAAATGACCGATGGTCTTATCGTTGTTACCGGGATAGTATTTTGCTGTAAGTGTGTTGGCACTGGTAAATGTTCCATCTCCCTGGGTAGTCCACAAAACATTACCAGCGTTGGTAACCGATCCTGCAAGTTGTAGAAAACTATCCTTGCAAACTTCAGTAGTGTTTCCGGTATTAACTGTCGGTAAAGGCGCCAGGTATGCCATCATTACTTTGGTGGCTGGTGTCTGACAGGGGCTTATTGGTATGGCATTTAGTGTGAGAGCTACCTGCCCGTTTAACTTATCTTCAGTCCCGGCATAATAATTTGTCGAAAAAACATTGGGGTTGGCAAAGGTTCCATCACCTGAGGTTGTCCATAGGATAGAACTGTAATTTGAAGCAGTGCCACTTGTCGGGATTGGCTGGTTTTCACATTTAGTGCGGCTGGAGGGACAGTTGCAGGTTGGTCCTGCCAAAAAACTGATTTTAACCTGGTCGGAAGCATTACCTGTGCAACCTGTATTACTTGTTGCAGTGGCGGTAAGAAAAACATAACCGGCACTTATATCGGTACTGCTCGGAAAATATTGCGTCACAGGATTGTTCGGATTCGAAAATGTTCCATTGCCGGTAGTGGTCCATTCCAATACCGCGTAATATTGTGCCTGAGAGTCAAGAATAATCTGATCATTACCACAGGCTGAAATATCAGGCCCACAATTAACGATTGGTTCAGCAATCACATGAACGGTTAAATTGTCGGTTGCGTTGGCAAGACATGGGTTTAACGGGCTTACATTCAGCGTTAGCGTTGCCACTCCATTTGAAATATCTGAATTTCCGGGAAAATAATTGGTGTTTAGCTGGGTATTATTGTTGAATGTACCATCACCGGAGGTACTCCAGAAAATTCCAGAGGAGTTGTTCGCAGTACCAGTAACGGCAAAATTTTCAGAACTGCATATCGTTCCATCAGGACCAGCAATGGCTTCCGGAAATTCATTCACATAAATCGTTAACTGATGGTTGGATTGTAATGAACCTGAAGAAACATTCAGAAAGTAGGTTGTTGAAACAGAAGGATTTGTTGCCGGTGGATATTGCACTGTGTAATTGAAGCCTGGAGGGTCGCTTGACCAATTAAAGGTGTAAGGGCCGCCAGTTCCAATAAATTCCTGACCACTCATTTCGATCTGATTTCCTATGCAGATTGGATTTTGTGAAGCACTAATGTAAAAATCTAGAGTTTCTAAGGCCTGCATGTTCGTGATACATGATAAGCCTAATGGATACCATTTGTTGGATGATGGGTAATTTTGTGTGTCAAAAGCGATAACATCAACAACGTAGTCTTTCATGGTTGTCCACGAAAAAATCCTGAATTGGATTACCTCAGCATAAGCAAAACCTTCCTTAACATTGGGTGTTTGGGTATTGTCTTTGAACAACGGAAAAATAATGTTCTCGGTATCTTTCCAAAAATCGGCACCACCACATTTTCTGTTGCCATTTTCATCTAAAAAGAAACCACCTATATAATCGCCCTGTTCTATTGGGATATTGTTAATTCTTGGATTTGCTTCTAACATAACAATAACACCGTGAATATCTCCTGTGTTGACAGGCTGATCCCAAATTGGCGGAAAACCTCCTCCATTTCTGTTGTCCTTTGATTCAAAACCCTGCTTACTATCCGATGGCCATTCATTCAGGGAAACCTCGCGTCCCCTGCCTTTCTTCCCATCGTCACCGGCTCTTGCAGCATTTGTTGCTGATAATGTAAGTGCCAGAATTGAAAAAATCATCAGAAAGATTGGTAATTTGGTAAAAGGCTTACTCTTTAATGTTTGTGTATTTGTCATCGCAAAAAATATTTTAATATTAAATCTCTGATCACTGAATAAATTACGCTCCTCATCTAAATACCTTGCTGACAAAAATAGAAACATTTTTGTAAAAAAAATTATTAACAAATTCAACTTAATCGGTATCCTTTCGTAAAACACAATAAATCAATATAATAACTATTGTTAAAAATATTCAAAAATATTAAATTGTTCATTTCTGATTGAAAGCTTAATTTTTTTTGGCACATCCTGAACTATCATTTTTCCATGAGCTACATCATTGATTTAGTGAATCGATTACTCCCAAAACTACAATATTTAGCCATTCTTCAAAACATCAAAAATTGATGTATAATATTTCCTGCTGAAATCTTATTCAGCACGTGAATAGCAAATATGTATTTTTGCCAAGTTGCTTTTGATTAAATTTTACTTTTTGATGAAGAAAAAGGGGTTGTTAGGCAAATTTTTAATCTGGCGGATCAGAAACATTGATAACCGTAATTTTGTCATTTTTTTGAGCTTCCTTGTGGGCATTTTAAGTGGATTTTCGGCTGTTTTGCTTAAAAATCTGGTGTACTACACCCACTTCTTTATGACGAATGGGTTTAAATTCTCCGAAAATAATTACATGTACTTTGCCTATCCCGGAATAGGAATACTCCTGACAGTCATATTCGTAAAATTATTTGTTAAGGATAATCTGGGACATGGAGTAAGCCGGATTTTGTACTCTATATCAAAAAACAAAGGAATCATTAAACCACACAATACCTATTCATCCATGATAAGCAGTTCTCTGACTGTTGGTTTTGGCGGATCTGTTGGGCTTGAAGCCCCCATTACCCTCACCGGATCGGCCATTGGATCAAGCCTGGCCAACCTTTTCAGGCTGAATTATAAAGCTTTGGTTTTAATGATTGGTTGTGGCAGCGCAGGTGCAATTGCAGGCATTTTTAAAGCACCAATAGCCGGGGTTTTGTTTGCCATTGAAGTGTTGATGCTCGATCTTACGATGGCCACCCTGATTCCTTTGCTGATATCAGCTGTAACCGGGGCTACTGTAGCATTTTTTTTTATGGGCAAGGATGTTTTGTTTTCCTTCGACGTAACTACTCCGTTCAATTTAGTCGAAATACCCTTTTTTATCCTTCTGGGTATTTTTTCGGGTTTTGTTTCGATTTATTTCACAAGAGGTACCATGTATATTGAAGGGCTATTTCAAAAGACAGGTAAAGCATATTTTAAAATTCTTGTGGGCGGTATCATATTAGGCTTGTTAATCTTCATATTTCCATCACTTTTTGGTGAAGGCTACGAAGCATTGATGGACATTCTAAATGGAAATGGCGAAAACATCATCAACCAGAGTATTTTCAGCAACTTGATCGGAAAAAAGTGGCTTTTCCTGTTTCTGCTGTTGCTGATCTTGCTTTTTAAAGTAATAGCCATGGCTGTAACAACGGCAAGTGGCGGAGTAGGAGGGGTTTTTGCGCCTTCACTTTTTATGGGTGGAGTCACTGGATTTTTTGTAGCCAGAACCATTAATACTTTATCAACATACCAGGTTTCAGAAAGCAATTTGTCGTTGGTTGGAATGGCAGGTATTATGGCTGGTGTGATGCATGCCCCGCTTACCGCAATATTTTTAATTGCAGAAATTACCGGGGGCTATGAATTGTTGCCCCCGCTCATTATTACTGCCACCATAGCATACCTTACCATAGTTTATTTTGAACCTCATTCTATTTATACCAAAAAACTGGCATTGCGCGGCGAATTAATAACCCATCACAAAGACAAGGCAGTGCTTGCGATGATGAAAATTGAAAAACTTTTGGAAACCAATTTTTTAACTATTAACCCTGATGCTACATTGGGCGACCTTGTCAAACTTATTTCTACATCATCAAGAAATTTGTTCCCAGTTATTGATAAAGAAAATAATTTTTTAGGCCTTGTCGTGATGGACCACATACGCGACATCATGTTCAGACCTGATGTTTATGAGACAACCAAAGTATGCGACCTGATGTTTATGCCCGAAACCGTTGTCAATCCTGAAGATTCGATGGAGGTAATTGCAAAAAAATTTCAAACAACAGGCAATTTCAATCTTGCTGTTATAAACAATGGAAAATACCTTGGTTTCATTTCAAGGGCCAGGGTTTTTTCGGCATACCGGAATTTGCTTAAAGATTTCTCAGACGATTGAAAATCAGGGAACCAAAGATTTTATGACTTCTTTTACCGTAACGGCAGGCATTTTGCATTCATTTCCCGAACAAATATAAATAAGGGTCTTTTCCTTTTCAAACCTGCCCGAAAAGGCCGATAGCTTACTTTTTTCTTCGGCTGCCAATACAAACTTTGCTGGGTAAGGATACTGTAAAATTTCGGTCGCCATGCATTTCGAATCCTTGCCGGAAACCACTATTTCGTAGAAATTTACAGTCTGAAAAAGCATCAAAATTCCCCAATTGGAAAATGAAGATGGATACTTGGCGATGTTTTCGGCCATACCCGACAACATTTTTTCTGAAATCCCGATAAAATCCTGCCTTGAGAAAATCCTGCCCAAAATAAATAAAACCTTTGCCATGGTTGAGTTTGACGATGGAATTACACCATCGGTTACCTCTTTCTTTCGTGCAACCAACTCGTGATTATCGTTGCCTGTAAACCAAAAATAGCCATCATCATTATCGTAAAATCTTTTGAGTGCAAATTCACATATTGCTAATGATTTAAATAGCCATTTTTCGTTAAAATCTGTCTCATAGAGATTTAACAAGGCTTCTGCAAAAAAAGCATAATCCTCGAGAAAACCTGGAATATTTGCCTGCTTTTTGTAAGTATGAAAAAGCATTCCGTTGTCATCCAATAAGTTACTAAGGATGTGCTCGGTTACTTTTACCGAAACATCGTAGTAATTTTTATGCTGAGTTGAAATATATAGATGACAAAGTGCTGAAATCATCAGCGAATTCCATGATGTGAGCGATTTGTCGTCGAGACCTGGACGATTGCGGGTGTTCCTCAGGTTCAGCAAGTCGGTTTTTGCATTATTCAACTTATGGCGAAAATCAACTGGCGATATGCCTTTTTTTCTTGCGAAAGCAAGATCATCTTCAGTTTTTACAAGAATATTTTTACCATTTTCCCACAATCCTTCTTTATCAACACCATAATATACCACAAAAAGCTCGGCGTTGTCCTTTAAAGCAACTTTGATTTCCTTTGTCGTCCATACATAAAATTTCCCTTCTTCCCCTTCTGAATCTGCATCCAAAGCTGAATAAAAAAAGCCTTGTGGCGAGGTTAATTCAGAAAGAACAAAAGCTGCGCTTTCGGTGGCTGTTTGTAAATGCTGCTCCTTTCCGGTAAGGAGGTAAAAATAGGAATAGAGGGAGATTAGCTGGGCGTTGTCGTAAAGCATTTTTTCGAAATGGGGAACTTTCCAGGTTGCGTCCACCGAATACCTTGAAAAGCCACCAGCCAAATGGTCATAAATTCCACCTGATGCTATTTTTTCAATTGTAAATTCAACAAAATCAATAGTTTCCGGCTTATTCCTTAAGGTGGAAAACATGGTCAGGAACATCAGGATGTTTGGCATAGGAAATTTAGGTGCACCGGATAATCCCCCATAAATTCTGTCAAAACTTTTGTCAAGTTTGTCGTGCACTTTATCTAACAATGAACCATCGGGATTTTTTTGAGGTGTGAAATTTTTAATAAAAAAATCGTTTTTCAGTCCCTCTAAAATGCTGCCGGCCTGCTCTTCGAGGGCTTCACGCTGGTTGCGGTAAAGTCCGGCAATGTTTTCCAGCAGTTCTTTCCAGGCTGCTGGCCTGAAATACGTACCTCCATAAAAAGGCCTTCCGTCGGGTAGTGCAAAACAATTTAATGGCCAGCCTCCATTTCCATGTATTATCTGAACTGCGTTCATGTACAACGCATCGACATCAGGGCGCTCTTCGCGGTCAACCTTGATGCAGATGAAATGACGGTTCATGATCTCAGCAATTTCATCATTTTCAAACGATTCGCGCTCCATCACATGACACCAGTGACAGGCCGAATAGCCAATGCTTACGAGCAACATTTTGTTTTCGAGGCGGGCTTTTTCCAAAGCTTTAGGGTTCCAACCATGCCAGTTTACAGGATTGTGGGCATGTTGAAGTAAATAGGGGCTGGTTTCGCTGACCAACTCATTGGCCGGGTGCGGCTGGTTTTTTAACGTCGGGTTTTTCATGGTGCTATATTTACGGGAATAAACCCTCAAACCAAGGTTTTTGTTCGGATTATTTATTTCAGGAAAGGATTAATTTAAAAAAAAACCCACCAGGTGTGAGCTGGTGGGTTGAAGAATTATTATGAAATCTAACCAAAACTATTTATCAATTATCACCCGTTCAATCGATTCAAAATTACCTGCTTTAACTTTTATCAGGTACAAACCGTTTTCTAAATCGTTGATGTTAATTGTTTTGGAAAAAATGCCATTGTTGGCTTTCTCAGCAGGGAAGCTTTTGATATTATTGCCATCCTTATCAAAAAGGTTGATTTCAACATTTGCCGGGCTGTCCAGATTCAGGCTGATTTGAACCTGATTTTCAGCTGGATTTGGGAAAATGATGATTTTCTGACTACGGGTTTGGTCTGAAAATTCTTCAAGATCGGGGTGTGGTTCAGCCGGATTCCACAACAGAAAACCTTCAGGTGTCAGCAGCCGGTGAATCGGTGACAGGGGTCTGTTTTCGGCTTCGGGCTTAAATTTGTTTTGGTGAAGATTTCCATGGTGGTTCTTCATGTTATGTTCAGGTCGTTCCTGTTTTTCCATGATAAGTTTCATTTCGTGGTGTGCGGATTCAATTTCCGGTTTAATTTGGTCGAGCAACGCTGTGATTTGAGCATCATGATTTTCGGCCATAATTTCCACCTCATCCATGAGGGAGTTCATTTGATTGCGGTTAGCCCGCATGTTTTGTTTTTGCTCCACTGAAGGTTTCTGGCCGTTTTTTTCGATTTCCTGCCTTTGGGTGCGTTGCTCATTTCTGAGTTGTTTCATTTCTGATCTGATTTCTTCCAACCTTTGAATTTCCTGCTTCGAGAGGCTTTTGTCAAGTTCCTGACGCTGAATTTTCAAGAGTGGAATTACATTTTCGGCAATGAATTTTTTCATTTCCCGGGCAGGTCTGTCGGGGCGCTGATGCGGGTTGTCTTGTTTAGGAGGCTGCGCCTGAACGGTAAGCAACGAAATAGTAATCACGAAAATGATCGATAGCAAAACATGTTTTTTCATTTGTATTTCTCCTTTCTAAATTGTTGTTAACGAATAAGATGATAAATTTTTATTATTACAAGTAATTTTTTCATGGTATCAATTATGGTAAACCCGGAGGTGGTGGCGGTGGTCCTTTTCGCATATCTTTTTTACCATCACGCATTCGCTGGTGAATATTGGTGAGCCTTTCCAGTTGATCAGGATGCAAATATGGGCGAAGTCCCCTCTCCAACTGATGGTTCAGGCTGTCGATTTGGTTTCTTGAAGAAACGAGTGAGCCCTGAATTTTCAGTGCAAAACGGTCAACAATGGTATCGATTTGCATAAGTTGCTTTTCGTCAGGCTTAATAATATGATAGAGGCGTTCTTTAAATCCATCGTGTGTGCCCTGTTTTACGAATCTGTGGATTTTTTGTTGTGTGAAATGCCCGTTGGTCAAAAAACCCAGAATAAAACCAATAATCAAAGTAGCTATAATAATAAGGACAGGTTTGGTTTTCATTTTTTAAATTTTAATAGTTAAACAATAAAAAATCAGATAAATAACCCGAATTTAGTTCTGATAATCCTGATACTGAATCGAATGATACATATCCATTGTTGAACAGACTTATCATAACCAGAATTACTGCTGCGGCCAAACCAGGCAAGGCAATCCTGTAAAATGCATAAATCATGGCTTGACCGGCAGTGGTTTGCTCCAGCGATTCGATCTTTCTGATAACCTTTTCAGCAAAAAAACCGCTGTACGAAAACTGTTGTTTCGATAGGAGGTGATTAAGGTTTTTTGTTTCCTCAATTTCGATCAACAATTCCGGATTCTTTTGGCAAGCCCTCTGAAATTCCTGAAACTCATTGTTGATTAGCTCATTATCGAAGCTTTTCTGCATTATTTGCAACATTTTCCTTTTCATGGTCTATTCAATTAAATGTTTCAATAACTCTTTTAGCTTTTCCTGTGCCCTGGCAAGTCTCGAAAGGACTGTACCCATCGGCAGTTTTAAAATATTGGCGGTTTCTTTGGTCGAATATCCCTGAATTAACCGGAGCACCGCAACACTCCTGAATTTTGGATCGAGGGCCTGAAGGGCTTTGTTCACGATCTCTTTTGTGTCTTTACCCGATTCAACATCTTCGTTGTCAGCAAGATTGTAATATTCCCTGTCATCGTTTGGTCGAAGAAAAAACATATTTCGTCGCTGCCTTCTTTTAATTTCGTTTAACGACAGGTTTATGGCTATCCTCGTCAGATAAGTCGATAATTGTGCTTCTCCCCTGAAATCGTTCAATGCTTTGTAAAACCTGATAAATACCGTTTGACCAACATCTTCTGCATCATCACCAGATCCCAGCATCCCAATGACCGCTGTGGCAACTGTTTTCTGATGCCTTTGCACCAGTACCGAGAATGCAGCCTTGTCTCCCGCTCTCGATCTTTCAATCAGTTCATTATCACTTAATCCGGTGTTGTTTACCACTACAATTCAAAATTTGCCAGTTTGACAATATTAACAAAAGTTTTATTCCACACCATATTTAATCCTACATTTGAGAAGGTTTTACAATGCAGGATAATGGTAAAATTTTACAAATGGGTTTTCTTTAGTTATGCGCTCATTTATTGCATGATAAATAACCTGGCATTTGCCCAGAATATAGCTGCCAGCCGTATTTCGGACTGGAAAAATTCCGGTTTGTCAGCTCCTCTTTATAAACCTGCAATTACCGTTAATGTGAAGGATTTTGGTGCAGCCGGAAATGGAATAACCAATGATGCAACTTTTCTTATGGCTGCAATTAATTCACTGGATGGTCGATATGGGCTTGTGGTAATCCCTGCCGGAGAATACCTGATAAAATCATCAATTTCGCTTCCCGACAGCTGCATTATTCAAGGAATAGGAAGTGATTCGGTAAGCCTGATTTTTAATTTGTCGGGTCAAGCCAGCGACTGCATAATAATCTCCAAAGCACAACAGGCCAGCTTTGTTCCCATTGTCCAAGGCTTTCAGAAAGGTTCCCGTAAAATTAGGGTGGCCAATACGGCGCCTTTTAGTAGTGAAGGCTGGGTTGAAATTCGTGAGGAAAATGGAACCTGGGATACCAATCCCATCTCCTGGGCTAATAATTCTGTTGGACAAATTGTTAGAATTGACGGTGTCTCGGGAGATACTTTGATGTTGGAACATCCCCTCAGGATCGATTACGAGGCGGCGTTGAATCCACAGGTGCGCAGCATTAAACCGAGAACACATGCAGGAATTGAGGGAGTAACAATCGTCAGGCAGGACGAACCGGCCGAAGGGGCGGGAAGCAATATTAATTTGATTTATGCCGTAAATTGCAGGATTGCCGGCGTGGAAAGCGACCACAGCGTGGGTGCGCATGTGCTTTTGCACAATTGCTCGAACATCGAAATTTCGGGCTGCTACTTTCATGATGCCTTTACTTTTGACGGTACCGGAACACGAGGTTATGGTGTTTGTCTGAATGTTCATACATGCGAATGCTTGATTAAAAACAACATTTTTAAACATTTGCGTCATGCCATGATGGTAAAAACAGGATCGAACGGCAACGTTTTTCTTGCTAATTATTCCATCGAACCCTACCGTTCCGAAACAATACACGATTTTTCGGGGGACATTTCACTACACGGACATTTTGCTTACGCAAACCTTTTTGAGGAAAATGTTTGTCAGAATATCATCATCGATCATTATTGGGGGCCTTCCGGGCCATACAATACTTTCCTCAGAAACAGGGCGGAATGGTATGGAATAATCATGACAACAGATAATGGCTATCCATCAAAAAGTCAAAATTTTATCGGTAACGAGATATCGAAAAACGGGTATAATCTGATTATCCAGCTTACGATTGGCTTGTATTATGTTCTTCGCGGGAGCGATCATTTTGAATGGGGAAACAATTCGGGAGGAACAATTATTCCATCAGGAACCTTGGAAACAGAGATGTTGTCACTTTATTCTGACTGTCGTCCTACATTCTGGTACGATAATTTGAACTGGCCTGCCATTGGGTACCCCAACACCATTAATTCAGGACAAATTCCTGCACAGGCAAGGTATCTTTCCGGTGAAAAACCTACGGTTGATCCGGTTTTTTATACACGGCAAAACATATTTTTGCCACCTGGCTGGTCAGGTATTTCATCCTTCGTACAACCGTTTCCTGAAAATCCCGAGCATGTTTTCAGTGCAGTGCTGGATCAGATCGAAATTGTTTATAATCCCGAAGGAACGTATTATTCTGCCATTCAACCAAATGCTGGTGGTTGCTGGAATGCCGGCGAAGGTTACATCATCAAAGCAAATGAGCAGTCAAACCTTTGGCTTACAGGATTGGATGAATCCAGGACAACTGTCCAGCTTGCATCAGGATGGAATCTGGTACCGGTTTTATCCAAAGAAGCGATATCAGCCGATACCGTTTTAAATCGTACTGCTCATGCAGTTCAACTTATTGTGGAAGTTGCCGGAGAAGCAGTTTTTTGGCCTGACCAGGAAATCAGGACATTAAATTGGCTGATGCCCGGCAAGGCATATTTTTTCAAAATGGATTCGCCGGCTGAACTAACTTTTGAATGATGAAAAAGCACTACTTTTATCCCTCAATTTTCAATACAATTTCCGATGATTCAAAAATTATTCTCAATTCTGGTAATGATGATACCGGTAATGTTGTTTTCACAGGATGACGAATCAAAATATGTTTCTGAAACCGACCCGCTCGTACTCGAAAAGCTTGACCAATGGCAGGACCTGAAATTTGGACTGCTGATGCACTGGGGAGCTTACAGCCAGTGGGGTATTGTGGAATCGTGGTCGATTTGTCCTGAAGATTACGGCTGGTGTGAACGTAGAAAAGGCAATTATCAGAATTATTTTCAGTATGTAAAAGATTATGAAAACCTGAAAACCACCTTCAATCCCACCGGTTTTGAGCCTGAAAAATGGGCAAGAGCCGCCAAAGATGCCGGCATGAGATACGTGGTTTTCACTACCAAACACCACGATGGCTTTTGCATGTTCGACTCAAAATACACCGACTATAAAATCACCGATCCGGGCTGCCCATTCAGCAACAGCAAAAAATCGAATGTCACCAAAGAGATTTTCACTGCTTTCCGCAGCCAGGGTTTGTGGACAGGCGCATATTTTTCAAAACCCGACTGGCATTCACCTTTTTACTGGGACCCCTATTTCCCACCCATGGACAGAAACGTAAACTACGACCCTTTGGCTTATCCCGAAAAATGGGAGAAGTTTGTCGAATACACCCATAACCAGATCATGGAATTGGCAACTGATTACGGGAATGTTGACATTTTGTGGCTCGATGGGGGCTGGGTGCGAAAAAATACGGAACAGGATATCCGCGATATCCACCTCGACAGGCTGAAAGACCTGGGTTCGGGATTTGTTAAAACTGACATCATCAACCAGGATATCCGCATGGATGAACTGGTGGAAAAAGTGCGGAAAGTTCAGCCTGGAATTATTGTTGTTGACCGCGCTGTGCCTGGTAAAAACCAGAATTACCTCACCCCCGAAAACCGCGTTCCCGAAAAGGCACTTCCTTTTCCGTGGGAATCGTGCATCATTGCCGGCGGTGGCTGGAGTTGGGTTCCCGATGCAAAATTCATGACAGGAAGAGCGTTGGTGCACATGCTGGTTGACATTGTTGCGAAAGGTGGAAATCTCCTGTTGAACATTGCACCCGGACCTGACGGTAAATGGGATCAGGGCGCTTATGATCTTTTAAAGGAAATGGGTGCCTGGATGAACACCAACCAGGAAGCCATTTACGATACCCGCGCCCTTGCCCCCTACAAGGAGGGTCAGGTTTGCCTTACGCAAAAGAAAAACGGAGCGGTTTATGCCATTTACCTGGCCGCAGAAAACGAAAAAGGAATGCCATCCAAAATCTGGCTTTCATCCGTTCAGCCTGTAGAAGGAGCAGCTGTTATGCTTGTAGGTGTTGACAAACCACTCACATGGGAAAAATCCGGAAACGGTTTTGTGGTAAATATTCCGGAGCAATTTCAGAAAGTGCCGCCGTGTAAATACGCCTGGGCGATAAAAATTTCAGAGGTGAAAAAGTAAGGTTCCATTCAGCTTCTATCGCGACCAACGAAACCGAAACTTAAGGATTCAATTCCCCGAAAGGTTTGCCGTCAGCCGCCTACTGCTGCCTGCCTACTGCCTACTGCGGACTTTCAAGGCCGCCATCCCCTCAATCAGCAAATTGCTTAATAATAGGCTTCTGGGGTTCGGGGCTTGCGTCCTTTTTATTGCCTACTGCAGACTGCAGACTGCGGACTTTCAAGGCCGCCATCCCCTCAATCAGCACATTGCTTAATGATAGGCTTCTGGTTTTCGGGGCTTGCGTCCTTTTTACGGCCTACTGCTGACTGCCTACTGCTGACTGCTGACTGCCTACTGCTGACTGCCAACTTCATACGCCGCCTGGTAAGTCCTTCTGCTGCGTTGTTCAAGCAGGATTCTTTTTCCCGAAAGGTAACGCTGAATGGTTTCTTCATCAAAATGCCGGATGGTAAGCAATTCGAGGCCGTCGTTGTATTTTACCCCAAAACTGTCTTTCAGCGAATCGATCAGAAGCTGCAGTTTCTGGCCGGGATGATTTACGCATACCGTGAAGCTGATGGCCGAATTCTGCATCAGGTTTACTTTGATGTTGAGCCTGGTAAATTCGCCAAAAAGCCGGTGTAGTTTTTCCTCGGTGATAAACGAAAAATCTCTTGTTGCAAAAGAGATCAGCATTTGATCTTTTTTCAGGATAAGAAAAGGAACAAATTTCTCATGTGGGTTTCCTGTATGAATAACTGAGCCTTCGGCGGCAGGATCGGAAAACGATTTGATGCGAAGCGGGATGGCTTTATTCTGCAAGGGTTTGATGGTCTTGGGATGAAGAATTTTAGCCCCGAAGAAAGCCAGCTCAATGGCTTCACGGTACGACAGGGAAGGAATTTTTACTGTATCGGAAAAATAAACCGGGTCGGCATTCAACAGGCCAGCCACATCCTTCCAAACCACAACTTCGGTAGCGTTGGTGCAAAACGCAAACACCGACGCGGTAAAATCGGAGCCTTCGCGGCCAAGCGTTGTGGGCTTTCCATCGGGTGTTGATCCGATAAAACCCTGTGTAATAACATGGTTTGCCTGATTTCCGGAAGATGAGAGAACAGGGTTCAATTTTCTGTTGATTTTTTCCTCCGAAACAACCCAATCAACCGCCGCATCGCGGAAACGGGCATTGGTGACCACTAATTCCGATGCATTCAGCAAGTGGTTTTTATGACCATTTTCCGACAGGTATGCCGAAACAATCGTGGTTGAAAGAATTTCGCCGAAAGGCACAATCCGGTCGTAGAATTCATCATAATTTTCGCATGGATTACATGTTTTTTCCCTGATTTTCGCAAACAATCCTGAAATCAGAGCATAAACAGGATGCCGCAAGTTTGGAAACAATCCTTTGAGTATCTGAAGATGAAAATTTTCGACATTCCTGATGTCATTTTCAAGCACATCTTTTTTGTGAAAAGCTGAATCCACAACATTTTCGAGAGCATTGGTGGTTTTGCCCATGGCCGAAATGACAATCACCAGATTTTCGTTCCTGTAATTGCTGAGTATAGAACTTACATTTATTACCGCATCAACACTGTTAACCGATGCGCCACCAAATTTAAAAACCTTCATCCTGAAATTTTTGTGCAAAAGTAATCGAAATCAAAAAATTCTTCCGACAACCTGAGACGGCCGATCAAAATCCGGAAATTAAAATAAGCATCCGTTTCGGACGTTTGCATTTCACCTGATCGAAAAATAGGTGTTTTTGGTTACCGAAACCCGAAATTCAGGTAAAAATATGTTTAAAATTTGCCTACAGTAACAAGCAGTATGAACATAAAAATCCTTTATACCACAGCCACGCTGATGGTGATATTCTTGTTTTCAACTATGCTAAAGTCGCAACAAACCGTTATTTACGACAATCCCGACGATACCTTCCGCAAGGGAACCGACCTGATTGAAAAAAAACAGTTTGGTGCTGCGCAAAGCTTGTTTGAGCAATTGGTCAGGCAGTTGCCTGCCGGAGAATCTGTCATGCGCCTTGAGGCAGAATATCTGGATGCCCTTTGCGATTACAAACTCGATCATCCGCAGGCTGTTGAAAAATTCACTGATTTTATCAGCCACTACCCTGATCATTCAAAAACCAACGAGGCTTACCTGCATCTCGGATTTATTCATTATTCCAACCGAAAATACAGGGATGCCATCGCAAATTTTGAACGTGTTGATCCCTTCATGCTGGGCGAAAAACAACATGCCGAATATCTTTACAAGTTGGGTTATGCTTACCTTAAAAACGATAATCCCGGAAAAGCACGCGAGGTGTTTTTTCCAATTTTAAACATCTCATCTGAATATCAAAATGCAGCCACCTACTATTATGCCTATCTTGTTTACAAAGAAGGAAATTACAAGGAAGCGCTCACCTGGTTTGAAAAGGTTGAACATGATGAGCAGTTTGGCGCCGAAATTCCCGTTTATCTTTTGCAGATCAACTTTGCCTTGAAGGATTATGATGCGATTATTAAAATGGGTCCCGAACTGGTTGCAGGTAACATTACTGACAAGAAAAAAAAGACAGAAGCCTCCAGGATTGTTGGTGAAGCCTTTTACAGGAAAGGCGAATACACGCAAGCAGCAAAATACCTTGAGATGGCCGAAGAATCATCAAAAAGCTCGTCAACACCTGAACAAAACTTCCAGTTAGGCTTTTCGAGTTACAAAGCTGGTGATTATCAGAAAGCTGCCGGTTATTTTCAGAAAACAGTAAATGCAGCACAAAAAACCGAGACCACCCAAAATGCCTGGTTCCACCTGGCTGATTGCTACCTTCAGACCGGTGAAAAGAAATTTGCACAGAATGCATTCTATTCGGCCAGCCAGATGGATTTTAATGAAGAGGTAAAAGAAGATGCTTTGTTTAACTATGCCAAACTTACCTACGACCTTGCCTATGATCCTTTCAACCAGTCGATGGGCGCCCTGAACGAATACATTTCGAAGTATCCCAACTCGAACAGAATTGAAGAAGCCTATTCTTATCTTACCAACCTGCTGCTCTCAACAAAAAATTACCAGGCCGCCATCGATGCCATCGAAAAATATAAAACCAGAAATAATGAGGTGAGGGCTGCCTATCAGACGATTACTTACCGACGCGGTGTGCAGCTTTTTAACATGGGGCAATTTGATGAAGCCATTGAAAATTTCAGAAAAACACAAACCGGAAATGCAAATGTTTCGCTTGCCACACAGGCAAAATTCTGGATTGGTGAAAGTTTTTACCGGTTGGGGAATTATCAAAAAGCCATGGATGCTTTTGACGATTTTTTGGTTACCCCAGGCGCTTCAAAACTCGATAACTATCTGGATGCCAAATACAATTTGGGCTACTGCTGGTTCAGGATGAAATATTATGAAGAAGCAATTCAGGAGTTTGAGCAGTTTCTGTTGCGACCCGTCGAAAAGAAAGCCATTTATCAAACCGATGCCATGATGCGGCTGGGCGATTGCTACTACATTACCAAAAATTTCAGCGAAGCCATCGATTTTTACGATAAAGCCATCCGGCGCAATTCATCCGACAGCGATTATGCGCTATACCAGAAAGCCATGTCGGAAGGCGCCTTGGGGGAGCGTTCGCTTAAAATTTCCTTGTTGAAACAATTGCTGACCAAATACCCGAAGTCCGGTTTTGCCGATGATGCCACATGGGAAATTGCCTCAGCTTTTCTGCTGCTCAACGACAACACCAATGCACTTGAGTGGTTCAACCGGTTGCAGTCCGATTTTCCGAAAAGTGGATATTTGGTTAAATCGATGCAAAAGGAAGGCCTTGTGTTGTACAACGAAAGCCGCTACGATCAGGCACTCGAAATTCTTAAAAAGTTAATTCAGGAATATCCCGGCACCGCCGAATCGCGTGAAGCGCTCAACACAATCCGCAATATTTATGTCGATAAAAACGAAGTCGGGAAGTATTACGATTATGCCAGAAACATCCCTTTTGCCAACGTAACGGCCACCGAGCAGGATTCAGTTACCTACTTTGTCGGTGAGAATTTGTATCTGGCTGGTAAATGCCCCGAAGCATCCCTGGCTTTCAGCGATTACCTTAACCGGTTTCCCGATGGAGGTTTTGCACTAAATGCCCATTATTACAAGGCTGAATGTGATTTCAACACAGGTAACAAAAGTGGGGCATTGGCTGGCTACGAGTGGGTTGCCGGTTTGCCAAAATCAGGTTTTACCGAAAATGCCCTGTTGAAAGCCTCTTCAATAAATTTTGAAAATAAGGAATACTCCAAAGCCCTGGATTTTTATCAAAAACTGGAATTAAATGCTGATAATGAAGAAAATATTGTTGTTGCACTTACGGGGCAGATGAACTGTCTGGTTATGACTGGCAAATTTGATGATGCTGCCACAAGTGCCAATAAAGTATTGCAAATTCCGGGTATTGGCAATAACCTTAAAGCCGATGCTTCCTACATTCTTGGTAAGGCCGCATTTGAAAAGGAAAGCTATGAATCTGCCAAAATAAATTTTCAAAAAGTTGTCAGCCTTTCAGGCGCCGAAAAAGGAGCTGAATCGAAATATCTGCTCGCAACCATTCATTTCAGGCAAAAAGATTATAAAAAGGCTGAGGAACTGGTTTTTGAACTTGCTGATGAGTATTCGTCATTTGAATATTGGAAGGCCAGCGGGTTCATTTTGTTGGCTGATATTTACACCTCCACCGGCAATGCTTTTCAGGCCAGACAAACTTTGCAGAGCATTATCGAAAACTATCCCGGCGAAGATTTGAAAAAAATTGCTTCCAAAAAACTGGAGACCCTTGTTGAAAATGAAAAAAATCAATAACGAATCCAATGATAATCAATAATATGAACAACATAAATCGAGAAGTAATTCACAAACCGGCCAACTTCGCCTTTTTTGGCATTCCGCTGTTTCTGGTTTTCAACCTGATTTTTGTTCAACCCATCAGCAGCCAAAACCAGGACCAGGAAGTGACCATTATTGCCCCATACAGGCCAACCATTTCGGATGCCGCCAAAATAAATTTCACACCCGTAATGAGTGATGAGGCTATTGAGCAAAAACCCATAATATATTCAGTACAGACCATCAAGCCGCTTTATGCTGAATTTCGTACCGAGCCACTTACGCCGGTGCTTATCGACCTGGATTCAAAAGATACGCTCAGACGCAATTATTTGAAGACTGGTTTTGGAAATTACACCACCCCCTACGCCGAACTTTACTCCAACAGTTTGCGCTCCAATGACTTTTCGCTGGGATTTCATGCCCGTCATCTATCATCATCCGGTCAGATTAACGATTACGCCAACAGTAAATACAGCTTTAACCAGGTTTCACTTTTTGGGAAAAAATACCTGAAAGACAGGATTTTGTCAGCAGATGTCTTTTACCACCGTGATGTGGTGCATTATTATGGATTTAAGCCTGACGATTATCCGCAAAATAAGCTGGACGACAACGATTTGAAACAACGGTTCAGCCTGCTTGGTTTTAACACCGCGATTGCCAGCAATTACAGCCGTAACAACGACATTAATTTTGTTTCGTCGCTCAGCTTTTACCACCATTCCGATCTTTTTCAATCAAATGAAACCTTTGTCGGGATTGGTGGAGATGTCAACACCAAAAACGAATTCATTGATTTTGTAAAACGGCAGGAACTTGGTTCCGCACTGAACCTCGATTTTTATAAAAACAAAGACAGCCTTCAATCGCAGGGCAATTTTATGATGACCCTGAAACCTTACCTTCGGCTTAACTTCGATTACCTCGATCTGAAAATTGGATTGAATGCTGCCATAACAGCCGACTCAAGTCTAAAGGCGCATGCATGGCCCGAAATTTATGCATCCTACCAGGTAATCCCCGGATTTCTCAGGTTCTATGCCGGACTTTCAGGCGAACTGAAAAGAAATTCCTACAAAAGTGTATCCGATGAAAATCCCTGGGTCAATCCGGTTTTCCCACTCGATTACACCAACACGAAAATTGAACTTAAAGGCGGATTTACAGGGAATTTCAACAAATTGGTTGATTACAATTTCAGGGTTTCGTGGACGGAGGTCGAAAAAATGCTTTTTTTCGTCAACGATTTTCCGGAACCATATTCAAACTACGACACAACAGCAGTTACGGGTATAAAATTCACTGCACGCTACGATGATGTAAAACTAACAGAAGTTAGCCTGGAAACCAGTTATGAGCAAAGCGAAAAAATGAACCTCCTCTTTGAGGCTGTTTACCGAAACTATAAAATGACAAACCTTTCCAAACCCTGGCATAAACCAGCTTTTACCGCGAAGGCAGGCGTCATTTACAAAATAAATTCAAGAACTATGGTTACCGGCGAACTTTTTTACGAAAGCAAGGTGTATGCGCAGGTGTTAGACATGAATACCTGGAAAATAGTTTCCCGGGATGGTTTTGTCGATCTTAATGTTGGAGCTGAATACAAAATAAACGGTAATATTTCTGCCTTTGCCCGCCTCAACAATCTGACGGCCACACGATATTACCGTTGGTACAACTATCCATCGCAACGGCTCAATGCAATGGCAGGCCTTACATTTTCATTCTGACGCTTTCGTTTTTGGCTTAACATACTGTAAGTCAGCGGTTTTTCAGAATGGTGATTTTAACATAATTTGTTAATAAAATCCCGGGTTCATCCGGTGCGAAATAGTAAAATTTTGGGTAATATTTTTTACTTTTGCACCACTTTTATTATTTAAGAATCAAGTGATTGAATATGACCGTCGAAGAAAAAAATTTATCCTCAAGAGAAACCTACAACGAGAACAACATTCAGGTTCTCGAAGGTTTGGAAGCTGTAAGAAAAAGACCCGCAATGTACATTGGTGATGTAAGCTCACGGGGGTTGCATCATCTTGTTTATGAAGTAGTTGATAATTCAATTGACGAAGCTCTTGCCGGCTATTGCGACGAAATCAATGTTACGATACATCTCGACAACTCAGTAACTGTAACCGACAATGGCCGTGGAATCCCAACCGGGCTGCATGAAAAAGAAAACCGTTCGGCACTGGAGGTTGTAATGACAGTGTTGCATGCCGGAGGAAAATTTGACAAAGGATCATACAAGGTATCAGGAGGTCTGCATGGTGTTGGCGTTTCGTGCGTAAATGCGCTGTCAACCAAACTTACTGCCACCATTATGCGTGAAGGAAAGATATTTTATCAGGAATATGAGTTCGGAAAACCCGTGAAACCAGTTGTGGCTATTGGGGAGACTGAGAAAACAGGCACCAAAATTTCCTTCGCGCCCGATCCTTCCATCTTTACGACACTGATTTACGATTACGAAATTTTAGCTTCCCGTTTGCGCGAACTCGCTTATCTGAATAAGAAAATCAGACTCAACCTGGTTGATGAAAGGATATTGGATGAAAATGGAAAAAACCTGTCGGAGACATTTTACTCCGAAAACGGACTGGTAGATTTTATCAATTACCTTGATGCCACACGCGAAAAGCTAATGCCAGACCCAATTTTGATGGAAGGTGAAAAAAACAACACACCCATCGAAATTTCGATGCAATACAACACCTCGTTTGCCGAAAACCTTCATTCTTACGTAAATAACATCAATACCCACGAAGGGGGAACACACCTGGCTGGTTTCAGACGCGGACTTACCCGCACCCTGAAAACGTATGCCGAAAAGTCGGGGATGTTGTCTAAACTTAAGTTTGATATCAGTGGTGACGATTTTCGCGAAGGGTTGACTGCAATCATTTCCGTTAAGGTTCAGGAGCCTCAGTTTGAAGGGCAAACCAAAACCAAACTTGGAAATTCAGATGTTATGGGTTCAGTGGATCAAATGGTTAGCGAAACATTGACCCATTATCTTGAAGAACATCCAAAAGAGGCGCGTACCATTGTAAACAAAGTAATACTTGCTGCTACTGCCCGCCATGCTGCGCGTAAAGCACGCGAGCTGGTACAACGTAAAAATGTGCTTTCGGGTTCGGGTTTGCCCGGAAAATTGGCCGATTGCTCCGAACGTGATCCGGCTATGTGTGAAATTTACCTCGTTGAGGGCGATTCGGCAGGCGGAACTGCCAAACAAGGCCGCGACCGACGTTTTCAGGCAATTTTACCACTCAGAGGTAAAATCCTCAACGTGGAAAAAGCCATGCAACACAAGATTTTCGAGAGCGAGGAAATAAAAAATATGTTCACCGCAATGGGCGTTTCCATTGGTACAGACGAGGACAGCAAAGCCTTAAATCTCGACCGGCTCAGGTATCACAAAATAATTATCATGACCGATGCCGATGTTGACGGAAGCCACATTGCCACGCTTATCCTGACATTCTTTTTCAGATACATGAAAGAACTCATCGAACGCGGACACGTGTACATTGCCACGCCACCGCTTTATCTGATTAAAAAAGGTAAGGATGAAAAATATTGCTGGAACGAGGAGGAACGCGTAGCCTTGGTAAAAGAATGGTCGGTAAATGGTGAAGGAAAAGGAATTCACATACAGCGTTACAAAGGTTTGGGTGAAATGAACGCCGAACAGCTTTGGATGACAACCATGGACCCGGCCAACCGCATTTTGCGCCAGGTAACCATCGAAAATGGTACTGAGGCCGACCGTATTTTTTCGATGTTAATGGGCGATGAGGTTCCGCCACGCCGCGAATTCATCGAGAAAAACGCAAAATACGCAAACATCGACGCATAAAAAATTGACCTTTAAGTTATTGATTAATAATGAATTGATGACCCGGCCAGTTGGCCGGGTTTTTATTTCTCGCCAAAATACTCTCTAATCATTTGGTTGCATTGCACCGGATTGTCGTTGAACATGTAGTGCCCGGCATTGGCCACCAGTTTCATTTCAGGATTGGCAAAATATTTCATGTTCAGGATTTGGAAATCCTTGTTTAGGTAAGTATTACAGTCTCCGGTCAGAAACAATACTTTTTCCTTGAAATGCATAGCGCCTTCGGAAATGTTTTTCACAAAATTCCCATTTTTATCAAGAAACCCATTGGGAACCGTTGAAGCTGCAAGGGCGCCATATCTCCACAAATCAAAGGTTTCAGGCAGTATGCCGTCGCAAAAATATCCACTCAAAGGATGGCTTTTGTCATGATAGCCAAAAATCAGTTGTCTGAGAAAATAATCATTACCTGCCTCATCATCAATGGCTTTCACGTGGTACGATCCAACCCAGCTTTTAAAGATGAACCACAAAAGCGGAAAACTAAACTCAGCATTTAAACCACCTGTGCGTTTCTGGAATACAGGGGCAACTTCTGGTGACAGAATTCCAGGTTCAGCGAGCACAATCTTGTTAACACGGTCAGGGTTTTTTCCTAAAAATGAAGTCGCCAGCATTGCACCATACGAGTGGCCGATGATGTTTACCCTGCGGTTGGGTGAAAAGTGCCGGGCGATGGCCTCGAGATCTGAAACAGAATTTTCGTGACTAAGTGCTGATGCCTCCAGCCGCGGGCTTAAACCACTTCCGCGCTGATCATAGAAAATCAAAAAATATTCATCAGACAGCGCTTTCAGCGAAAGTAGATGGTTGAAATCCATACCGGGACCGCCATGTATCACAATGACCGGCTGAGAGGTGTCGCTTCCGAAAGTTTCGAGATGAAGCCGGGTGCCGTTGACATCAAGGTGTGGAATGTCAGGATTCTGCTCAACGGTACTGGCAATGTTGTAATCGTTGTTGGCAGTATTGAAATATTCGATGATGAAAAGCATCAGAAATGCCAAAACCAACCAAAGGAATGCTTTGAAAATCAGTCCTGGGATTTTTTTCATAGCCAAATGTTATTAGTTTTTTGTTTTGAGCCGGTAACCGACATTATGTATGTTTTCAATTTTTATTTCGGGATCAGCATTAAGGTATTTGCGCAGGCGCGAAATAAAAACATCGAGGCTGCGACTGGCAAAATAATGATCGTCGCCCCATACCTGCATCAAAATATCATCGCGCTTGATAATTGTATCCTGGTTTTCGCACATAAGTTTCAGCAAGGCGGCTTCACGGTAGGTGAGGTGACGGATTTTGTCGGGGCCGTTCAGTGTATGGTTCGAAATATCGAACACATATTTACCCAGCACACATTCGCCACTGAGGTTTTTGTTTTTTCTTCCGGTTCTTTTCAGAAAAACTTCAATTTTCAATACGAGTTCTTCGATGCTGAATGGCTTGGTGATGTAATCGTCAGCACCTATTTTTAAACCATGAATTTTATCCTCTTTTGTCGATTTTGCAGTAAGAAAAATGATGGGGATTTCCTCGTTTTTTTCCCTGATTTTCTGTGCAGCCTGAAAACCATCCATTTTCGGCATCATCACATCGAGGATGCAAAGGTCGTAGTGGTTCGTTTCGAAAAGTTGGATGGCTTCCACACCATTCTCGCAAAAATCGATAGAGTAGCCGTAAAGTTCAAGGTTGTCGCGGGTTACAAACGATAAAGTAACATCGTCTTCGGCGTAGAGTATTTTGATTTTTGTTGTCATTACACTGGTATTTCGATGATAAATTTGGTTCCCCTGCCAGGCTCGCTTTCGAGCCGAAGAGGCCATTTGTGTGCCTGGCAGATATTTTTAACGTAATACAGCCCAAGCCCGAAACCTTTCACATCATGAATATTTCCGGTGGGTACCCTGAAAAATTTCTGAAAAATTTTCTTATGGTAATCCTTACTTATTCCCGGGCCATTGTCGGCAACTTCGAGACATACTTTTTGATGATTTCTCAGCGTCTTGATGGTAATGTGTGAATCTGCCCCTGAATATTTCACTGCATTGTCTAACAGGTTGTGGAGGATGTTGGTAAGATGTAGTTTATCAGCAAACACAGTACCTGTTTTTGCGTCAAAATCGGCTTTTATGACGCAGCTTTTCTGCTCGTTGTTGGCCTGGCAGTTGCCGATAACCTGACTTGCAAGATTGTTCAGGTCAATTTCTTCAATTTTAAGTTCAAAACCACTTTTTTCGATGCGAGCAATCTGCAGCACTTTTTCTACCTGTTTGTTGAGGCGGTTGTTTTCCTGTTTGATGATGGCCCCGTAATTGAGAAGCCGCTGTGGATTATTGATAATTTCAGGGTTGGTAATGACATCAGCCGAAATGTTGATGCTCGAAATGGGTGTTTTAAATTCATGGGTCATGTTGTTGATGAAATCTTTTTGCATTTCCGAAAGACGCTTTTGCTGAAGAATGACAAAAATTGACACTCCGAAAAAAACGACTGAAACAAGCAAAATGACTGAAAACACTATCCAGAGCGACATATCACCAAACAAATAACTCGATTTGGATGGAAAATTTACACCAAAATAGTAAACGTACTCACTGTATTTGGGAAGGTTTGTGGTGAGTTTTAAAGGTTGTTGCTTTCCCTCGACAGGTACATAATTGCCATAAACCATTTTGTCGTTGTGACAGTCGTAAATGGCGTATTCGTAATCGAGGGCAATGTTGTGGATGTCGAACTCGGTTTTCAGAAAATATTCAAGCACGTTGGCGTCAATCACACTGTTGACATTTACCACAAAATAGCTGGATGATATCTGGCTGACAGGGTTTTCGTCGGGCAAAACCGACTGGTTGTACTGACTCATTTTTTCGGCGACACTGCGCAGCCCGATGAAAATGGTCTGGTTGAACTGTTTTTCCCTGATATTCCAAGTTTTTTGCAACCAGTAGGTTTGCACCACAATAATGCCTATGATGGCAAATGCCCCCAGAATAACTACAAACCGGATTTGATTTCGTCTCATCCCTTTGTGGAATTGTTAAAAAATTGAATGGTAAAAGTAAACGAAAACTCATTGGTAAAAAATGTACAAGACGCAAAAATCTACCACAGGGGTTGAAGGTGATTTTAAAATCAGTTGAATTTCGGATTTTTAGTTCATCAACTGATTTTCGGCAAGTTCATGAATATTTGCCTTTTCCTGATTTTGTGATGCCGGTTGAATATAATGTTGCCAGGTGCCAGCAGCTATTTCGGCAATGTCGAGTACCGGAACCGGACTCGATTTCTGAAAGGTTTTTTTGCACAGAGGACACGATGTGGCAATAATGTCGGGATTTGCTGCAGTGAGCGATTGCAGGGTTTCGTCGAGAATCAGGTTTTGCTGGTCTGCGTTGAGTTGCAGATTGCCAAGACTGCCCCCACAACACAACGACATTTGTTTTTCGTGTTTTGTTTTTACCAAAATAGCCGACGAATTGATCAGTTGGCGGGGTTCTTCGTAAATTGCGTTACCGCGCCCCAATTCGCAGGGATCGTGATACGCAATTTTCAAAAGGGCAGGTTTTGGCCTAATTTTTTGACTTCTGGTTAATCGTAACAAATATTGCGAATGATGCAGTACCTCAATTCCCAGATTGTATTCCCTTACAAAAACCGTTAAGCAAATGGGGCAGGAGGTAACCAGCAATTTTGCCCCAGAGCCGGTAATTAGTTGCCGGTTATGTTCGATTAGGCGCATTGCCGACTCGGCTTCGCCTGCCAACAACTGCGGACGGCCACAACAAACACTTTCCTGTTCATCCATAAACCACACTTTTTCACCCGATTCAGCAACCAGTTTTTTCATCGCTGCAACGATTCCCGGGGTTAAATGTGTCATACAACCTCCAAAAAAAATAACGTCGGCTTTCACAGGCTGTTCAACGGGCAGATAATGATAGTCGGACTGGTCGGGGGTAAGATGTTGCCGGGTAATAAGTCGCAATTGCCTGATGTCGATTTTTACAGGACAAATTTCCTCGCAGCGCCCGCATTGCAGACAGTTCATGGCAAGTGCAGGGTTGACCTGTTGATTGCGCAGGGCTTGAATAAAATAAACCGGGTTTGCCTGGGTTTCGCCAGCCGTTTTCAGCTGACAGTTGTCGATACAAATTCCACAGCGCGAACATGACAACACCTGAGCTTCAGCGTATCCCGACATCTTCGTGCCGGTATCTAAACCCCATTTCCTGAGGAAAATCAACAGCATTTCGGTGGGGATGTGCATGTAGCGCGAAAATGGCAGCGAGACAAAAAAGAAGCCCAATGCCAGGCTGTAGGCCCACCAGGCCGGATACATCAGATTTTCGACAGGTAAAAATCCGGCAAATACTGACCCCAATGTTCCGGACAAAAAATGACCCGATTGAAAAGCGCCACTTGTAAAACTTTCGGCTAACAGGCGAAACGGAAAAATGAGCCACAACGACGTAAGCGCCATCCTGTCGAAAAAACGGAGTCGGGTGGTTTTTTTCATTCCAAAAATCCTGGTTCTAAACCGCTTGACAATAGCAAGGGTTAACCCCGAGAGGATAAACAACAGGAAGGAATCCATGAGCAGAAAATAGGTTTTGGAGTAAAAGAAGGCGGGGTCGCGGGGTTCAAAATATTTGAAAAAAATAGCGTAATGTATCGGATTAAAAAAGTCGCGGGAATACGATAATGTGCCGATTTTTCCAAACAGAATGAGTAAAAACCAGCCAAAAGCCAGACTCATGTGCATATAGCCCAACATGGGGTTTACCTTGAAAATCCGCTTGTGAAGCAAGGCTTCCAAAAATACCTCCTTCACTGCCGACAGGGTTTTAACAGAAAATATGCCTTTGGCGATTTTCTTTCTTTCAGGCTTACCAATTCTAATGAGCATGACGGCAAATTTTATCCCCAGGTAAGCAAAAATGAAATAAAGACCAATTACGAACGGGAGAATAAACGGATCGTAAAATTTCATCATACCTTACTTTTGAAAAATGATTTTGCAGAAATATCTGTCATGTCGCCAAAAAAACCATTATTAAATCAAACATTGATTTTCTTTTGCAGTTCTTCCCACAAAGGGGTTTTGAAAGCTCTTTTTAGTGCAAAAATCATGTTTCTGGTGTTTACGCCTCTTGGGCAAACCAGTTTGCACTTGCCGCAAAGCATACATTGCTGAATGCCTTTCTGAAGATGTTCGGTTTCGCCGCGCATAAGTAAATAATTGAGCTTTCGGTAATTGAAACCGGTGAAGCCGGCAGCCGTGCATCCTGCGGTGCAACCACCACAGCCAATGCATAGCCTGATGGAAGGTTCCTGTTCTTCGATGAAACGGAACAGGCGATGGTCGTTGTTGTCGTAATCTATTTGCCGGTCTTTCAATATGCTGAATCCAAATGTTGCCATGGGTCAATTATTTTTCGTGTAATGCTTTTTCCAGGTTTCTGATGTTGTTTTTTTCTGAAAATCGCTCGTGGTCGGTGGTTTTCAAATAGTGGTCAACCGCAGTGGCAGCAGCGCGGGCATGACTTATTGTATCGCTGATGTTCATGGGGGCTGAAGCCGATCCGGCAACAAAAATTCCTTCCTGGTTGGTTTCATTGGCGTGGTAATGTTCATCTTTGACTTTCAGAAAACGGTTCATCCCGAAATCAAGCCCTGTTTTTTTCCCTATTACGGTGGTTCCTTTCGATGGCAACATACCTACCATTAACACCAACAGATCGACATTCATTTTTAGCTGCCTTCCGGTAAGGGTGTCTTCAGTTTTAATCAGTATGGTTTCATCAGCATTTTGTGCTGCTTCCGAAATCCGGCCTCGTATAAATCTGACTGCCCATTTTTCCTGTGCTTCGCGATACAATTCCTCGTAGGATGGGCCAAACATTCGCATGTCCATGTAAAAGCAAAAAACTTCGGTATTGGGCAACATTTGCCTAAGGGTGATGGCCTGCTTTACGGCTGTTATGCAGCAAACCTTTGAGCAATGAAGGTTCCCGCATTTCTCGTCGCGCGAACCAACACAATGCACCAGCCCAACCCTTTTTGGAACATTCCCGCCGGAAGTTTTTATCGTTTTGCCCAAAAACATCGTCTCCAAACCTGCCGAAGTAATCACATTTTTGTAAATCCCAAACCCGTATTCTTCTTTGCGATAGGCCTCAAACAAATCGAAACCTGTGGCAACAACCACCGCATCGTAAACCCCAAATTCGCAGGCCTGATCGAAAAGACAGAGTTTTTTTTCCTTGCGCAAAAAGGCGTTGATTTGTATTGAAGTTTTAATTTGAACATCAGTAGCTGAAAGGTTGCTGATCAGTTTTTCAAGGAATTCGTCTGCTGGTTTATGATCAGGAAAAAGTTTGTACCAATTTCTGACATGACCACCCAGTTTATCTTCAATTTCAATCAGGTCAACCTGGTAACCAAGTCGGTTCAGCTGAATAGAGGTTTCCATGCCTGCAACACCGCCACCAAGTACAGCTATTTTTTTTATATTCGTCATCATTGCTGAAGTAAAAAATAATTAGCAACATCCTGAGTGTGTTCCGGCTGTTTTAAGGCCGATGTTGTAGTGCTGCGGAATGAGAGGAGTGCCGATGTTTTCACCTTTTTGGGTGATGAATTTTTTTTCGGGGTCATAGTTTATTCCCAATTTGTCCAAAAGGGTTTCCACCGGAATCTGGTGCATCTGCAAACCCAAATCCCAGGGGTCGTAGCCCAGCACAAGGCCTGCAAGTTCTTCGTAGGTCAAAACCGGAATGCCCAAACCTTCCTTTCCGTAAACTGTGTCTTCCAATTCTGCAATGGTGTATTGCCATTTGTCCATGAACATGGTGCAACCCGGGCAGTTGCAAAGGATAAAATCGGGTTCGTACGACTGCATTGAGTCGAATTTCTTTTTCGAATTTGCTGCCGAATAGCCCCGGTTTGCCTGCACCAGGTATTGCCTGAACCCAAATCCGCAACAGTGTCTGCGCTCAGGATAATCAACCACCTCGCCCCCCCAGGCTTTAATCATCCCTGCCAAAACCTGCGGAAACTCGGCGCCGCCAACACCATATTGCGGAAACATTTTTGAATAGTGGCAACCAATGTGCTCCACCACCTTCAAAGGCTCACCTGTGTTTAAGTTTATCAGGGGATATTTCATTTTTGCTGCCACCTCATTGCGGAATTTGTAAATAATGTCGGAGGTATGGGCAATGGTGTCGGGTTTGTTGAAATCACGACCCGTAGCCAGTATTAGCTTTTGGTGGATTTTTTCCTCAATTTCGGGGAAGTGCTTCCAGGTTTCTAAAATTTCGGAATAAATTCCGAAAGACGTGACACACGAAATAGCCACATGCCGGTAACCGGCTTCGGTCATCAGGGCAAAATGACGTGCCACAACAGTCATGATGGTTTCGTGAGGCACTACATCGCCATGAAAACCAATGCCCGTGCAGGTTGTATGCCGCGCATCCTCAAACACATCCTTGCCCAGCTGATTGCGCATGAATGACAAAAAGAAAGTTTCGGAGCCAGGGAAAAATGCCTGCCGGATGCAACTCCGGACATAAAAAAAATGATCGTCGGCTATCTCTTTCTGGTATTCACGCCAGATGAACTTCTGGTTATTATTTTCCATTTAGTGCTAATGTTTTAATCTGCTTTACAATGATCGCCTGTGTCGATAGAATAGGTGTATCTGAAATAGTCATTATCAGTGCCTTCGCCAAATTCGATTCCCATCTGGCGGGCTTTGATTTGCGAAAATTCTTCAATTTTATCAAAAAGTTCCTGTCCACCCGTTACCCTGAATATTTCTTTAAGCTCGTCCAGGGTTTCGTCAGTTATTTTCCTGAAAACCCCGGGGCCATCTTTTTTGTAATTGCCGCCCATGCGGTCGTACACCTCGTTGCGGTGTTTGAAAATCCACTCCCAGACCGGACCCTGTTCGGGGTGCATTTCAGGAATAATCCCGTCGGGATAAACGCAGTAACCGTATTTTAGAATGTTGTCGCCCACCGTTCGTTTTATGGCAAATTGCTGACGCCCTTTTTCCGATTCGGTGAAATAGCCCAGCTTTTGAGAAAGATATCGAAGGGACATAATGATCTGCCCCGGAACATTTCCTCTGGGGCATCGGGTCTGGCACGACATGCATTGTCCACAATACCAGATGGTTTCACTTTTCAGCAAAGCAATCAGCTCTTCCTCATCCTCGTGCTGAACAATGTTTACAAGTATCCGTGGATCGTATCTGTAGAAACCGGCTGCCGGACAAATAGCCGTGCAAACGCCACAATTCATGCAGGATTTCAGCCCTTCAACAAAACGCACATCCTGGCGAAGTTGATCAAATAGTGTTGCCATTAATTTCTTTGTAAAAAAAGAGGGTAAAAGTACCTGCTTGAAGCAAATTGCACAAGATATTTAATACCGATTTTGTAAGGTAGTATTAATACCTACCTAAAATTGGAAGTGCATGCGTGTTTACACTTCGTTAACAAAGTTTTTATTTTCATTAACAACCGTTACCAATATTTTACATGAATTTTGTTGCCAGAAATTTTCATTCATTAAATAATTTTCAAGTATGAAAAAGATCGCCACAACTGTTATACTTCTTCTGCTTGCACCAGCAATGTTACTGATGGCTCAGGATGCTGGTCAGGTTAAAAAAAATGACCAACCCACCGAAAAACTTGCCGTTGGTCCAAAAGCAAGCTGGGACAAAACTACACACGACATGGGTGATGTAGCTTTTATGGTACCCAAAGATGCTGAATTTGTGCTTACCAACAGCGGCAACGAGCCTTTACTGATTACCTATGCAAGGGCTTCGTGTGGTTGCACCAACCTGAAATATTCGGAAGAACCGGTTTTACCTGGAAAAACCACCAAACTATCGGTAACCTACAATGGTAGCGGTGATGGGCAATTTATGAAAACCATCACTGTGCAAACAAATGCCGACGACAGACCTGTTACGCTGCAAATTACCGGAAATGTTGTAAAGAAAGATTAGGAATCCAAACGAAAGCCGATATTTTCTAAATCGGCCAACTAACAGCCCTGACGCGGATAAACCAGCGAAGGGCTGTTTTTGTTTATCTGCAATACTTCGCAAGCATGTTTTCCGCATTCTGAAAGCCCAGTGTTGAGGCTTTTTGCCATTTTTCGCAGGCTTTCTGTCGTTCGTTCATTTGCAAATAACACATGCCCGCGTTATAAATTGCCATTGCCGGATCAGCCTCTTTTTCAGCATATTTCAGGTAGTCTGCCAAAGCTTCCTCATATTTTCCCAGTTTAAACCAGGCATTTCCACGGCTAAACAAAACCTTGTAAAATGAAGGATTCAAACGGAGGGCTGTCGAGTAGTCATCAATGGCCTTTTGTGGTTCGTTTAACAGAAGCCAGGCATCTCCCCGTGAAGTGTAGTAAGTGTAATTGCCGGGTTTGAGGCGGATTAGCCTGGTGTAATCTTTCACAAGGGCTTCATTGTTTTCAAGTTTCTGAGCCACCATTGTCCGGCGCTCATAAAACACCGGATCGTTGGTATCTTGGGCAATGGCCGTGGTGTAGTCGTCAAAAGCTCCCTGGTAATCGCCGGTGTAAAACCTGGCAGTGGCGCGGTTATTTAAGCCATTAACAAAATATGGGTCAATAGCCAGTGCTTTGTTTGCATCTTCGAGCGCACCCTGATAGTCTTTCAGAATTCCCCTCGTTGAAGCCCGGTTTGCCCATGCTTTCGGGTCGGTGGTGTCGTATTTCAGGCTGATGTTGTAATCTTCAAGCGCCCCTTTATAATCCCCAAACTGATATTTGGTAATACCACGAATAAGGTAGGGATGCCCGCGGTCGGGATTTTTTTCGATAAGATCGGTGAACATGGTCAGGCTGTCTTTCCACAGCTTATTTCTTTCATAAGTGAGGTACGAAAATCCTACAGTAAAAACTGTTAGCAAAATGACGAAGACAGATTTTGCTTTTTTTGCAAACAACGAATTTTCTGTAAAGGCACGATCAGCTAACAATCCGGCAATAAAAAACAATCCTGAGTAAGAAAGGTACGTGTAACGGTCGGCGGCATAGGCACGACCAGCGGGAATAAGTTGCAAAACAAAAAAGGTGGGAATGGCAAAAAACAGCATTCCAAAAATGTACTCGCGGCGCCAGGTAACCGATTTGTATAACCAGATGCCGGCTAATGTGGCCAATACTGCCAAAATGAATGCTGAAAAATAAAATTTTGCCGGAATTAACCCTGTGCTGTCAGCCGGATAATATTTATAAACCATTAAATTTAAAGGTGCAACGGCCTTGTTAAGGTAAAAAACTATGGCATCGCTCACAAAAAAAATGCGGTTGAACCATGATACGTCGGGTGTTGTGGTATCGTTTACGTGTGCCGATTTGGTGAAATACAAACCAATCAGGCCAAATACCAGGCTGAGTGCAAAAAAGGGAACCTTTTCAAGAATTACCTTTTTGTCAAATGTCCGACCTTTGTACCAATCAAAAAGCACAAGAAACAAAGGGAACGATACAGCTACAGCCTTTGATAACAATGAAAATACAAAAAACAAAACGGCTAACAGGTAATTGGCGACAGTGTTTTTCTTTAAAAAGTCGAGATAAAAAATTAGGGCTGTAAGGAAAAACAAAGCGTACAAAACATCTTTGCGTTCCGAAATCCAGCTCACCGATTCAACATGCATGGGATGGATTGCGAAAAAAAGCGCCACAATCCCCGCTATAATTGGTTTTGGTTTGATCTTTAAAAAAAGAAAAAAGACAAGAACCGTGTTGATGAGATGCAAAATCAGGTTGATTTTGTGATAACCCGAAGCATCCATTTCAAAAAAATGATACTCAATCATGTAGGTAAGCATGGTAAGGGGGAGGTACAGCCCGACATACGATTCGGAAAATATTTTTTTCAGGTTATCGCCTGATACCTCCTTAATATCCTTGTTGTTGGTAATGTACAAATCATCATCAAGCTGGTAAATGAAATCATTGGTTACCGAATTTGAATAGATGAGTAAGGTTAACAGCAATATCGCCGCTAAGTACAGCCAGTTTATCCATTTCTGATTGCCTGTAACAGGCTTCTGAATTTTGTCTTTTTTGTTCCCCATAGTCTTTTTCCGATCAGTAAGCCAGGCAAAAGTACATTAAAACCGGATTTGGAAATTTGCTCCGGTATTATGATTTTACTATCAAAGTAAAAAAACATGCTGTCCGGTAAAGATGCATGTTTTTTTTACATTTGCCAGGTCATACATAAAATTCTGCCCATGATAAAGAAATTGTCGGTGATTGTGCCCGTGTACAATGAAGAAAAGACTGTTTATAGTATTTTGCAACGATTGAGTCAGGTTGTTCTCGATGGCAATTTGACAATGGAAATTGTTGTAGTAAACGATTGCTCACGCGATAATACGGAAAGTGAAATCCACCGATTTATGACTGATTACCCCGGTGTGGAAATTAACCGCGGAAAACATGAAGTAAATCAGGGAAAAGGGGCTGCTTTGCATACCGGAATAAAAATGGCAACCGGTGAACTGATTGTTATTCAGGATGCTGACCTTGAATACGACCCCGATGAATTTAACAAATTGCTCAAACCCATCCTGAACAACTTTGCTGATGTTGTGTATGGTTCGCGGTTCGCTGGGGGCGACCCACACAGGGTATTGTTCTTTTCGCACACCATTGGCAATCAGATATTAACATTCATTTCGAACATGTTTACCAACATCAACCTTTCCGATATGGAAACATGTTACAAAATGTTCAGGTCAGAAATTATTAAAAGCATACCTCTGAAAGAGAAGCGCTTTGGTTTTGAACCTGAGGTAACGGCCAAAATAGCACGACAGAAAAATATCCGTATTTACGAAGTGGGAATTTCATATTATGGCCGTACCTATGCCGAGGGTAAAAAAATTGGCTGGAAAGACGGTTTTAGGGCAATTTATTGTGTGTTGAAATACAATATCTGGAGCAGATGAAACAATTTGATCATAAAGAAATTGATCAGGAGGGCAGGGAAATCCTTGAATCGATTGGAAGTGCAAAATGTTTTAACAAATGGATGTACGAAAGCATCAAGCCCTGGTCGGCCGGTAAAGTACTCGAAATTGGCAGCGGCATTGGCAATATTTCACAGTTTTTTGTAAATGACGGATTCACAATTATGTTGTCCGATCTGCGGGAAGACTATTTTAATGAGTTGAGAATCAAATTTCAGGACAAGCGGGAATTGCTGGGAATTACGCAAATGGACATTGTCGATCCCGAATTCCCGACTAAATTTCAGCATTTGAAGGAGACCTTCGACACTATTTTTGCCCTGAATGTGGTGGAACATATTTATGATGACGTGTTGGCTTTAAAAAATTGTAAAAGCCTTTTAAAACCCGGCGGCAATCTTATCATACTTGTACCTGCCTATCAGGGTCTGTACGGTTCAATTGATGCCGCTCTGGAACATTACCGCCGTTATACAAAAAGTAGCCTTACTACAGTTTTTACAAGGAGCAAATTTCAGATTGTCCACCGGCAGTACTTCAATTTCATGGGCGTATTCGGTTGGTTTGTTTTTGGGAAGATTTTCAGGCAAAACACCATCGGTGGCGGACAAATGAGACTTTACAGTTTGTTGGTTCCCATATTCAGAATCATCGACAAATTACTGTTACATTCGGCTGGTCTGTCGGTGATTGTGGTTGGAAAAAAATAGGGTTCCGATTGCTTTGTGAGATCGAAACCCCTGAAAAACCTATCTTTTCTTTGAAAACTTCTTCTCTTTTGATTTTCTTTTCACCGGTGTAAAATCCTCATCTTTTTTGCCAGATTTTGATTTCTTTTTCTTAACCGGCTCTGCCTGTTTCCCCTGAGCTATTTCAACCATCACCTTGTCGCCCCTGAACCAGGCATTATTGTTCAGGGCTTTAATAAGTTGACCGGCATACCTGCTTTTCACCTCGAAAAACGAAAATTTCTTCATCAGGTCGATGCGACCAACCGGTACTTTTTCACCCGGAGTATGCTTATTAATCATGTCGATCAGTGCATTGGGAACCATGCCGTCCATTTTTCCGAGGTTGATAAAAATCCGGGTAAAACCTTCCTCTACCTTTCCGTCGAAATCCTTTGGTCGGTCTGTCTTTATCTTTCTCGAATATACTTCCTCTGGTTCTTCAAGTTCACCGGCATCACGGTAATAATCGAGAAACCGGTTGAATTCAAGGGAAACAAAACGTTTGATGATTTCATTTTTATCGAGCCATTCCAGCTTTTTGTAGATCACAGGCAGATAGGTATCAATTTCGGAGTGGTCGAGTTCAACCTTTTCCATTTTATCGATCAGGTGAAAAAGTTGCTTTTCACAGATTTCGCGACTGGATGGTATTTTGGCCAGGATGAATTCTTTGTTTATGCTCTTCTCAATCCGTCGGATCACATGTTTCTCCTTCAGGTGGGTAATAGCAATGGATATGCCTGCTTTTCCTACCCTTCCGGTTCGGCCGCTGCGATGGGTGTAAACTTCGTGGTCGTCGGGAAGACTGTAGTGAATGACGTGTGTAAGATCGCTTACATCAAGCCCGCGGGCAGCCACGTCGGTAGCCACCAGCAACTGAATGTTGCGGATGCGGAATTTCTGCATCACGCTGTCGCGCTGTATTTGCGATAAGTCGCCATGCAGCGAATCGGCGTTGTAACCATCATGAATCAGTTTGTCGGCAATTTCCTGCGTTTCTTTCCGGGTGCGGCAAAATACAATCCCGTAAATATTTGGGTAATAATCGGCCAGACGTTTCAAAGCCAGGTATTTGTCCTTTGCATGAACGGTGTAGCTGTAATGACGTACGTTTTCGGCGCCTGCATTTCTGGTTCCGATGACAATTTCCACCGGGGTACGCATGTACTTTTTGGCAATGTTCTGAATTTCAGCAGGCATCGTTGCCGAAAAGAGCAGTGTGTTTCTGTCAGGAGGTACATCGGCCAAAATCCGGTTTATTTCATCCAAAAAACCCATGTTAAGCATTTCGTCAGCCTCGTCTAACACCACGCGGTAAACCGATGAGAGTTTTGCTGCTTTGCGCTCCATCAGATCGATAAGCCGGCCTGGTGTTGCCACAATAACATGAACACCTGATTTGAGGGCTTTTATCTGGTTTTCGATGCTGCTGCCGCCATAAACCGCTAAAATTTTAAGGCCGTCGATGTACTTTGAATAATTGATCAGATCGTTGGTAATCTGAACACACAATTCACGGGTCGGGCTTAAAATCAGAACCTGTGGTTTCAATACTTTAACATCAGTTTGCTGAACGATTGGAATTCCAAAAGCGGCCGTTTTCCCGGTTCCAGTCTGCGCAAGCCCGGTTATGTCAGTGTTTTGATTCAGTAAAACCGGAATTATTTTTTCCTGTATAGGCATGGGTTTTTCAAAACCCAATTCGGTGATAGCTTTTAAAATTTCTGGAGCTACACCAATTTCTTCAAATGTCATAAATAAATGTAAATTGTAAATATTGTGTGCTTTTGGATGCGGCGGCTATTTTCAACTGATGTCCGTTGTGAGGCACACTTGCAGGAAAGGTTTGCTTTACGCTCATCTAAAAATCACGTTTCAGCCGGCAAAAGTAGATTTTTATTTGTAAAGCGATGGAAAATAATAACTTTCAAATGTTTACAGGTTTTAGTTGTAAGTGGTGAGTCGTAAGTTGTAAGTTGTAAGTTGTAAGTTGTAAGTCGTAAGTTGTGAGTTGTAAGTCGTAAGTCGTAAGTCAGCGGTGGGCAGTCAGCAGACAGCAGTCCTAAGTCGGTCTGCGTTTCTTTATTCCCAACCTTCCGGCAACCCGTTTATCCACCTGTCCATTTTTCCATTATCCCGCTTTTCCAACATTCCATTCTCCCATCTTTCCAATTTTCCAATTTTCCAATCTTCCAATTTTCCAATTTCCAATTTTCCAATTTTCCAATTTTCCAATTTTCCAATCTTCCAATTTTCCAATCTTCCAATTTTCCACCCTCAACCTCTTTTTCAAACCCAGCTTTCACTATTTTTGTGGCCTTTTAAACATCAGGCGTGTTAGCAATAAACAACATATCGGTACATTTCACCGGTGAATATATTTTCGACGGTGTCACTTTTTTAATCAACGACCGCGACCGGATAGGTCTGGTTGGGAAAAACGGCGCTGGCAAAACCACATTATTAAATGTAATTTCCGGCGAACTTGACCCCGAAAAAGGCAGTGTGGCTTCACCATCAGGGCAAAGCATAGGATATTTAAAGCAGGAAATGGTTACAGGCAGTAAGTGCAACGTTTTGGATGAGGCAAAATTGGCTTTTAAAGAAACCCTGGATCTCGAAAAGCACATCGAACATCTGACCCATGAAATTAGTAACCGCACCGATTTTCACAGCCCCGAATACCTGAGATTAGCCGATAGGCTGCATGAAGCCAACGACCGCTTTCATATTTTAAGTGGGAACACCATGGATGAAAACGTTGAAAAGGTGCTGCTGGGACTTGGTTTTGAGCGCAAAGATCTCACCCGGCCACTCAGCGAATTCAGCAGCGGCTGGCAAATGCGTGTTGAATTGGCCAAAATTCTGCTGTCGATGCCCAACATCCTTTTGCTTGATGAGCCTACCAATCACCTCGACATCGAATCAATTCAATGGCTCGAAGAGTTTCTTATTAATTACCCCGGCGCAGTGGTGCTGGTTTCGCACGACCGCGCTTTCTTAGACAATGTGACCAACCGTACCATCGAAATTACACTTGGAAAAATCTATGATTACAAGGCCTCGTATTCCGAATATGAAACCCTGCAGGCACAACGACGTGAAAAGGAACTTTCGAGCTACAACAACCAACAACAACAAATTGCCCAGATAGAGCGGTTCATCGAACGGTTCAGGTATAAGAATACGAAATCCAAACAGGTGCAGTCGAGGATCAAAATGTTAGACAAAATGGAGAAGGTTGAAATTGAAGAAACTGATAAATCGACCATCCATTTTCGGTTTCCACAGGCGCCACATTCGGGGAAGGTCACTGTGAGGCTTGAAAATCTATCAAAAAGTTATGGTAACTTTCTGGTACTTAAAGACCTGAATTTATCCATCGTAAAAGGTGAAAAAATCGCTTTCGTTGGCCGGAATGGCGAAGGAAAAACCACCCTCTCGAAAGTCATTGTCGGAGAATTGCCCTACAATGGAATTTTTGAATTGGGGCACCTGGTTAAAATCGGATATTACGCACAGAATCAGCACGAAATGCTGGATTTGGATAAGACAGTTTTCGAGACCATCGACGATGCCGCAACCGGCGAATGGCGCACAAAAGTGAAAGGCTTGCTTGGTAGTTTCCTGTTCAGTGGCGAAGATATCGACAAGAAAGTAAAAATCCTATCGGGGGGTGAAAAATCGAGGCTTGCGCTGGCCAAATTATTGCTTACTCCCGTAAATCTCCTTGTTCTTGACGAGCCTACCAACCATCTGGACATGCGATCGAAGGACATCCTGAAAGATGCACTTCTGCGGTACGACGGCACATTGATCATTGTTTCGCACGACCGGGATTTTTTGACCGGATTAACAGAAAAGGTTTTTGAGTTTCGAAGCAAAGGTGTAAAAGAATACATCGGCGATGTTACCGAGTTTTTGGAAGCACGCAAAATAGAGCACCTTAGCGAGCTTGAACGTAAAAAATCCACCGCTGCGAATGTGTTTGTTGGTGAAGTTCCGTCGCAAAACAAAATGGACTATGAACGCCGCAGGCAGGCTGAACGCGACCAGCGAAAAATCAGGAGCAGGATCGAAAAAACCGAAGCAACCATCAGCCAGATCGAAACCGACATTTCCAACCTTGACCGATTACTTGCCAATCCAAATCCAAACGACAAAAGAATTTTATCCGGTGAAATTTACAAAGACTACGAAGCCCTGAAACAAAAACTTGCCGGCGAAATGGAACTTTGGGAGCAACTCCACACCGAACTTGAAGAAATGGAAAAAGTTTAAATCAGGGGTTGAAAAAGTTCAAGGTTCAATTCACCGGGCGTTGAGACTTCGGCGTGAGCTCAGTCGAACGCCTGTCGAAACGCAGATCGTTCATAGTTCAAAAGTTCAAGCTACCGGGCGTTGAGGCTTCGGCGTGAGGCTTCGGCGTGAGACTTCGGCGTGAGCTCAGTCGAACACTCAGTCGAACGCCTGTCGAAACGCGGTTGTTCAAAGCCAGTGGCCAATGGGTAA
>CALFEP010000292.1 GCA_937950125.1 uncultured Bacteroidota bacterium | reverse complement strand
GATCAGGAGGAAATTTTTCATCATAATGAGATTTAAATTGTTTATTTTGAATTGTTTGAACAAATATTTCTTCACAAAATCCATGGGGTTTTCCGGTTAACTTTTTCAATTATTTCTTGAAAGAATAAAAGTATTAAAAACATTTTCGGATATCAGAGAATTTGAAAAATTTTTTTGCTTTAAGGCAAATCTGACAATATCCGTCATTCACCTCAATATTCTTCAAAACTTACTAACATTGTTGCATCTGGTTTTTTGAAATTTCTTTACCTTTATCTGTTTTTTCTTAACAATATTTTAATTTGTTTTTAAAAATGCTTACATTATTTTGTAACATCTTTGTTGTCAATAAAAAATACATTTAAAATTAAGTTATTATGTTCAGAATCTTACGTTTAGGAATTGCATTATTCCTGTTGAGTGCGGGTGCTGTTTCACCCCTTTACTCACAAATCCCTGTCAATTGGACTGACGACACCGGCATTACCCTGTTTCAGGAATCGACCGTTGTACACGAAGGAAGTTATAGTTGCGGCGTTGGTGTTAACACTGACGATCAGGCTGCCTGCGACTTGTCGAATTCGGTGGCCATACCTGTAACAGCCGGATCGACCTATAAAATATCGTTTTGGTATTTTACGAGTGCTCATGTCAGGATTAGAGCCGGATTCGACTGGGTTGGCGCAACTGCTGGTTATTCTACCAATTATGGAGGGCCAACTACCACTGGCGATTGGGAGCAATTTACCTTTGAAGGCACAGTACCCACTGGAGCCACCGGAGTGAACCTTCGTCTAAGATTTTATGATGTAACCGGTTTTGTTGCTCCGGAAACCCAATACGTTGACCTGGTTACTTTTGAAAGCCCCACCGGAACCAGTTTACCGGTTTCTAACGGGAATTTTGAACAGTGGCCAACATTGCTTCCGGAACCAACCAATTATCCAACAGCTTTTTCGGCTGTAGCCAACAACCTCACCATTTCCCTGTCGTGGGATGATGCCACCGGCGCTCAGCTGCCTCAGGCTTACCTGATTAAGGCCAGCACCGATCCTGACATCGATCCACCGGCTGACGGCGCCTTCGAGATTGATGATCTTGATCTGAGTGATGGTCAGGGCGCTGTAAATGTAAACTATGGAATCGAAAATTTCATGTTTGATAACCTCGATCCGTTAACCACTTACTATTTTGAAATTTATCCTTATACCAACTCTGGTATCAACGTGAATTATAAAACCAGCGGAACACCCCCTGCTGCCACGGCTACCACGGCAAGCATCATCATCCTGAATTCCGAGAATTTTGATGTAAGCTGGGGAGAATGGACTACCATAAGCATTATTGGCGATCAGGTTTGGGATAGAAACAACACTTATGGTGTTGGCGGCACCCCTTGTGCAAAAATGAGCGGTTATGCAAGCGGAAGTTTTGTAAATGAGGATTGGCTCATTTCACCATCCCTGAATTTTGACACCTATCAGAATGAGTTGCTGACCTTCTATTCAGCGATGGGTTATCCAACTGCAACCAGGCAAATCAGCCTGAAAATCTCCAATAACTACGTGAGTGGCGACCCCAACCTGGCCACCTGGACCGATTTAACCGCCGTTTGGCCGGCTGGAAATCCCAATTTTGTCTGGACAAGCTCAGGCCTTGTAAATGTAGCCGGTTTTACGGGTACAAATGTGCACATTGCATTCAAATATGTTTCGACGGCCACCGAATCGGAAACCTGGGAAATTGATGACATCCTGCTAACTGCCGGCGGTAGTGCAGTTCCGTATTTGAACATTCTTTCGCCTGTTGCCGGTGCTTCCTGGATTCGCGGAAATGCTTATGACATCGAGTGGACAGCCATTAACACCCTTGCCAACGTTACCATTGAAGTCACAGCCAACGCCTCATCAGGAACACCAACCTGGAGTACGCTTGGCACAGCAGCCGCCAACACAGGAACCTGGACCTGGAACATTCCTTCGACGCAGGCCGTGGGAAGCGATTATCGGGTCAGAATTTCAGACAATGCTTCAGATGTAACTGCCCTCAGCGGGATTTTTTCGGTAACAAATCCACCTGAATTTTACCAGATTGTTATCAACGAAATTATGTACAATCCGCCTGACACACAGGGTTTGGATGATTACTGGGAATGGCTCGAACTTTACAACAACGACGATGTAACTGTCGATCTTTCGGGATGGAGTTTTAATTCGGGTATTGAATTTACTTTCCCGCAGGGTACAACGATGGCGCCAGGCGATTTTCTTGTGGTTGCGCGTGTTCCCGATACGCTTGCCACATTTTACACCGGTTTGGACATGGTAGGGCCTTTCAGCGGAGCCCTTAACAATGCCGGCGAATCGCTTCAACTGGTGGATGGCTCGCAAAATGTGATTGATGTGGTGCTTTACGACGATTCAACCCCCTGGCCGGTGGAACCTGATGGGAGCGGGCCTTCGCTTTCGCTTATAAACCCCTCTCTGGACAACAATCTGCCTGAAAACTGGCTGCCAAGTCTTGAAAATTTTGGTACTCCATGCCAGCATAATTTTCCGCAAACACCAACCCTCTCGCTTACTTACCCCAATGGCGGTGAGTTTTTGCAGCAGGGACTGAGCTACGACATTACCTGGAGTTATATCAATTACACTGGAAATATTAAAATTGAGCTGATCAACCCTCAATATGGGAATACAACCCTTGCAGCTTCGGTTGCAGTTACCGCACAAAACTGGACATGGACAGTTTCGTTGAGCCAGCAAATTGACGACAACTACCGCATCAGGATTTCTGACGCAGCTACCGGAACTCCGGTGGACGAAAGTGATGCTGATTTTTCGGTTATCGAGCCCGTTTACATTCCGGCGCTGGTTATTACTGAAATAATGTACAACCCCCCCGAAACCGGAACGGATTCACTCGAATTTATCGAAATTTATAACAATGATATTGAAGACATCGACCTCAACGGATTTTATTTTTCGAGCGGGGTTGAGTTTACTTTCCCACAGCATTTGTTGCCATCGGGTGAGTATGTGGTGGTTGGAGTGAATTCGACTGCAATACAAAGTACTTTTGGTGTGGAGGCCATGCAATGGACAAGCGGCGCACTGAGCAACAGTGGCGAGTTGCTGGAATTGAAAGATCCATTTGACAACCTCATCGACTATGTTCAGTTTCTGGATGTTTTGCCCTGGGATAGTCTGGCCGATGGATATGGTCCATCACTTACCTTCTGCGATCCAACCCTGGATAACAATGTGGGTGAAAACTGGACACATTCAACTGAATTTGCCGCTGTTAATGCAGCTGGCGACTCAATTTGGGCAACGCCGGGTATGGGATGTGCCATTTTGCCGGTAGCCAATTTTGTGGCAAACAATACCTCCATTCAGGTTGGCTCTTCCGTAACATTCACCGATCTTTCCACAGGAAATCCTACTTCATGGGCATGGATTTTTGAAGGAGGAACACCTTCAACCTTCAACGGGCAGAACCCTCCGGCAATCGTGTACAACACAGTTGGTATATTTGATGTAACACTCACGGTTACAAATCAATCAGGGCAGGATGTTGAAGTAAAAACGGATTATATCCAGGTATTCCAGACACCACCTCCGCCTGCCGCCAACTTCACTGCCAACGTTACTACCATTTTTGTGGGTGGAAGTGTTAATTTTACTGATCTTTCCACCAATGGTCCGACATCATGGCAATGGACTTTTGAAGGTGGTACACCGGGGACTTCAACACAGCAGAATCCACAAAATATTGTTTACAATACAGCCGGAACCTTTGATGTTACCCTGGTGGCAACCAATCAGTATGGTTCGGACACTGAATTGAAAACCAATTACATCACCGTTCAGGTAATTCCTCCGCCACAGGCAGCTTTTACAGCTAATGTAACCACCATTTTTGTAGGACAAACCGTTACTTTTACCGATCAGTCAACCGGAAATCCAACATCATGGTCATGGACTTTTGAAGGAGGGACACCCGGAACCGCCAGCCAGCAGAATCCGGCGCCGGTTACCTATAACACTCAGGGTGTGTTCGATGTTTCACTAACGGTTTCAAATGCCAACGGGTCAACAACCATGACCAAAACTGATTACATCAACGTGATTCAGCCTGGTGAACTTGATCTGGTTATCACCGAAATTATGTACAATCCACCTGAAACAGGAACGGATATTCATGAATTTATCGAAATTTACAACAACGGCAGCAGTCCGGCCGATTTGAATGGATTGTATTTTTCGCAGGGGATTGAATACCAGTTTCCAAATCAAACCCTTGACCCATCGGCATATTTCCTGGTGTGTGTAAACGCTGCTGCTTTCCAGACTGCTTACGGAATGACAGCCAACCAGTGGACTTCAGGTGCACTGAGCAATAGCGGGGAAACACTGGAAATAAAGGATGGCTCGGGAAACACCGTTGATATTGTTTCATTCCTGGATATTGCACCCTGGCCAATTGAACCTGATGGTAACGGACCATCGCTTACTTTGTGCAATCCGTCAGCTGATAATAATGATCCCCTTAATTGGTTTGTTTCGGTCAATTTTGCCGGGCTGACACCTGAGGGCGATTCTTTGTTTGCTACTCCAGGCGCTGAGTGTGAATTTGTTGGAGTGAACGAAAACACTACTTCACCTTCATTTTTGGTATATCCAAATCCAACCTCGGGACGGTTCACAATAAGTTTCAGCCAGCCCGACACCTGGAAAGCCGAATTGTTTGATCTTACAGGCTCAGTCCGTTTTACAGCTGTTTTTGATGGAACGACCGGAGTGGTTCAGCCTTTAGGGTTGCAGCCGGGAATTTATATGCTGAAAGCGGTCAACAGCGATTCATCGAAAATCCTGACACAAAAAGTAATTATCAATTAGATGATTTTTTAGTAATGAATTCATTAATAATTAAATACTAAATTCAAGACATGAAAAGAGTTCTTTTTATCTTAATGTTTATGGCGGCTTTAGCTGTCATTAAGGCTCAGATACCTGACAACTGGACAGGTGATACCGGTATAGAAACTTTCCAGGAAATGGATGAAGTGCACGGCGGGTCGAACAGTTGTGGTGTAATTGTAAATACAGCGACTCAGGCTGAATGTGACCTTACGAACAATGTTGAACTTGCTGTAAGTGCCGGCGACGATTTCAAAGTATCGTTCTGGGCTTATACCAGCGCACACGTGAGAGCAACGGTAGCCCTCGACTGGGTGGGTGCATCATCGCAGTACCCGGGAAGCTATGTGGGCCCCGCAACAGGTGGATGGTCTCAGTTTTCATTTGATGACATTGTTCCTGACGGAGCTACTGGTGTAAAACTCCGCATCCGCTTTTATGATGTTTCGGGCTTTGCCCCCGGAGAGATTCAGTATGTTGATGATGTTGAGTTTGAATCACCCCTTGGAGAACCTCTGTCAGTTGCCAATGGAAACTTCGAAGCATGGCCAACAATAAAACCGGAACCAACCAATTATCCAACTGATTTTGCTGCTTCTGCCGTTGGTTTAAACGGTGTTATAACCTGGACGGATGCCATTGGAGATAACCTTCCCGATGCATATCTTATAAAAATCAGCACCCAGAATAACATTGCTGACCCGGTTGACGGCGTTTACGAACCCGACGACACCGATTTGAGCGATGGAAATGGAGCAGCCAACGTTAACTATGGTCAGCAGGGATTTACCTTTACGGGATTAATGCCCCAGACAGCCTATTTTATCAAAATTCATCCTTATACAAATTCAGGAACCAACATCAATTTCAAAATCGATGGCGTGGCCCCATCGGCACAGATTCAAACCGGGTTTATTGTTACCATTGTTAGCGAAAACTTCGATGAAGGCTGGGGCGGCTGGGAAACGGTGAGTGTGGTTGGCGACCAGGTGTGGAGCCGTGACAATACTTACGGAATTGGTTCAACGCCCTGCGCACAGATGAGTGGTTTTGCTTCAGGAACCGATTTTGAAAACGAAGACTGGCTGATTTCTCCGGCCATGAACTTCGACGATTACGACAACGAGATTTTTACTTTTTACTCTGCATTGGGATATCCGGTGACTCCCCACCAGCTTCTGGTAAAATATTCGAATAATTATGAAGGCGGCGACCCGAACGAGGCCGACTGGACTGACCTTGATCCGATATTGCCCTCAGGCGACCCATACTGGCAGTTTACCTATTCCGGCGAGTTGGATGTTTCGACGCTTAACGGCACAAATGTAAGGGTTGCTTTTGTTTATCTTTCAGATGGTTCTGATTCAGAAACCTGGGAAATTGACAATGTGGTGGTTACTGGTGAAGGCGAATTTGTGGTTGATCCTGAACCCACCAACTATCCTACCTCATTTGAAGCTGAAGGTGTGGGCCAGAGCATCAATCTCACCTGGATGGATGCCACCGGTGAGGTTGTTCCCACAGGTTACCTGATAAAAGCCAGCGACATGAACAACATAACCCTTCCGGTTGACGGTTCACCGGTTGGCGATGACACCGACCTGAGCGATGGCCAGGGCGCTATAAACATAGGCGCAGGTGTTGAAGCCTACAGTTTTTCGGGCCTCGACCCCATGACAACCTATTATTTTATGATTGTTCCCTACACCAACAGTGGTTTGTACATCGATTTTAAAACCGACGGAATTCCGCCGCAGGCCGAAGCTACAACAAGCGTTTCGAATGTTGTGGATGTGCTGTTTACAACCTTTGATGCAAATTGGGAAAACTGGCAACAGGTAAGTGTAACCGGCACTCAGGTTTGGGACAGGAACAACACCTTTGGAATAAACCAGACGGCTTGCGCCAAAATGAGTGGCTATGCGAACCAAGCTTCCAATGAAAACGAAGACTGGCTGATATCGCCGGCAGTGGATTTATCGGCTTATGCTGGTGAAAAGCTGATATTCAACACAGCTACAGGATATACAGGACCCGCCCTGCAAGTGAAAATTTCGACCAACTACAGTGGTTCGGGTAATCCAAACAATGCCACCTGGGCTGACCTTTCGGGAAATGCTATCTGGCCAACAGGAACCACCTTCTTTGAATGGACCAATTCTGGCGAAATAAGCATTTCGAACTGGGGAAGCGGCGTGGCATATGTTGCATTTATTTACACTTCAAACACCACCAACTCAGCAACATGGGAGGTGGATGAAATAAAAATTACAGGTGAGTCGAGTTCACAACCTCTGCCCGAACCCACAAATTATCCTTCTGCCTTCCAGGCGGCAGCAACAGGACAATCCATTGCCACAAGCTGGACAGATGCAACCGGTGAAGTTGTTCCAACCGGTTATCTTATAAAAATTAGCAAAACCAACAACATTACCCTTGCCGTTGACGGAACTCCGGTTGACAACGATACCGACCTGAGTGATGGAAAAGGGGCAATGAACATTGTGGCCGGAGTTGGTAACTATACTTTTGCAGGCCTTGAAGCCACCACAACTTATTATTTCATGATATTCCCATACACCAATTCCGGTTCACTTATCGATTACAAAACCTCCGATTATCCTCCGCAGGTAGAGGCCACAACCGGTGTTTCGCAAATTGTCGAAATTTTAAATACCACATTTAATGACGGCTGGGAAAACTGGACGAAATACAGTGTTTCGGGTGACCAGATGTGGGATCGTGACCTCACCCACGGTGTAGGATCTACCCCATGTGCCAAAATGAGCGGCTATGCAAGTTCGGCCAATCATGCAAACGAGGACTGGCTGATTTCGCCGCAGCTAAATCTGGAAAATTACATGAACGAAAAATTCAGTTTCTTTACCGCAACCGGTTATACAGGAAACCCATTAGCAGTATTGGTTTCGTCAAATTATGACGGCACGGGAAATCCAAACGATTTTACATGGACAGATCTTTCATCAGAGGCTACCTGGCCTACAGGTGATCCATTCTGGCAATGGACAGGTTCGGGTGAAATCAGTATTTCTGCTTTTGCAGAAAACCAGGTTTATTTTGCCTTTAAATACACTTCGACAGATGCCGCATCAGCAACCTGGGAAGTGGACGATGTTGTGGTTAAAGGCGAGGAAAAGGTTGGAATTGGCGAAACGTTTGGCCAAAGTACAATTTCTGTCTATCCAAACCCGGGGAACGGTATTTTTAATTTCAGCCTGGATAACCCTGTGGATAAAATCCAAATTTATTCTGTGAACGGAAGTCTGGTTTTTGAACAGCCGTTATCAGTTCAACTCTTCAGCCTGAATCTTTCACAACTTGAAAAAGGATTGTATTTTGTTAAATTCAGCGATGAAAACTCAGGTAGTTACCTGATATCAAAAATTGTTGTCAACTAATAAACAAATTCATAAAAGGTATTCCGGGTAATCCGGGATGCCTTTTTTTTATAAATAAAACATTTAAAAAAATCCCGGCTTATGAAGAAATTAATACGCATTAAAATATTACCTCTTTTAACCTTACTATTTTTATTTTCATTCAGTGTTCAGGGTCAGTACACGGTAAATTTTGAAGGATCAGGAGAAACAAAAACAGCCTATGCCAGTGGTAATGTTACCTTGAGCGGGAAAAGCTGGAATATGACTGATGCTTTAATCGGAAATCTTTCAGGTGACTGGAAAAACGGCACAAAGTCTGCCAGATTGCGTGGTTATGGTACATCAATCATGACGATGCTTGAAAACAAAACCAATGGAATAGGTTCTGTTTCATTTGGTTATAGAAGATACGGCACAGATGCTCAGGTTGATTGGAAGGTTGAATACAGCACTGATAATGGTTTAAACTGGACACAGATTGGAAGTAGTTTTACTGCTACCGATGTAGTTCAAACGTTTAATCAAAGTGTTAATATATCTGGTGATATCAGGATACGTATTAAACGAGCCCTCGAAACAGGGACATCAGACCGAAGGATCAATATTGATGACATTGTAGTTACAGATTATGTGGCGCCTGTGCCTACAATAGCAGTTACAAGCCCCAATGGCGGCGAATCGTGGGAACAGGGTTCATTGCACAACATCACCTGGACTAGTAGTGACTTTTCCGGGAATGTAAAAATTGAATTGGATAATGGTGCCGATGCGTTACAGACATTGGCGGAAAATATACCGGTAGCTGATGGAACCTGGAATTGGACCATCGCCGCCGGCCTGAACATTGGAAGTAATTACAAAATAAAGATATCAGCACAGGATGATGGAGATCCGTTGGATTACAGCGATGCCACCTTTTCAATCATTGCCCCTCCTTCACCAACTATTGCTGTTACCAGTCCCAACGGAGGCGAATCCTGGCAACAGGGCACATCTCATGCCATTACCTGGACCACGGCCAGTTTTACCGGAGACGTAAAGATCGAACTGCTTTCAGGAGCAAAAGCTTCTGAAATTTTGGCTGAGAATA
>CALFEP010000291.1 GCA_937950125.1 uncultured Bacteroidota bacterium | reverse complement strand
TGTTCAACCACTAAAATTTCAAACATGAAACACAAACTTCTCTTTTCGCTCATCGGTGCAATCATCATTTTTGTATGGCAGTTTTTGTCGTTTGCCATGCCCAATTTTCACAAGTCGGCCATGCAATACACTCCGCTGCAGGACTCCATTTTGACAGGGTTTCAAAAAATGGGATTAAAAGAGGGAATGTATGTATTGGGACAACCGGATCCATCCCTCAGTAGTAAAGAAATGTCAGAAGCCATGAAATCCTTCGAAGGCAAACCATGGGCAGTGCTCAATTATCAGGAAAGCATGGCTTCCGGTATGGCCATGCCCATGATTCGTGGCTTGCTGGTGTGTTTTGTCATATCGTTTCTGCTGTTCTGGATTTTCCTTCAACAAAAGAACCCAACCCTTGTCAATCGGCTATTACTCTCGCTGGCCATCGGGGTGATTGGATTTTTCTTCACACCCTACACCAATTTTATCTGGTACAAAGAGCCCGACATTTTCGCCTATCTGGCTGACGGTATTGTACCGTGGCTAATCCTCGGATTTATTGGGCACAAAATGGCACTAAAAGCTGCGAAGTAGTCAGTAAGCAGATTATCAGTCAATTCAAAGCGTTCCGATCCCAAAAAGGGATCGGAACGTTTTTTTGGTTAATTGTAAAAATCTTTTACTTACCTGGGTGACATACCAAGGTTAAGCTCAGGTCAGGTTCCGACCTTCGTCAACCCGATTAAAGAGAGGAACTGCAAAAAAAAGTATCCTGACACCGACCATTGAAGCTGAAACTATGGCGGCGAAACAATTTTTAACCAGGATTACATTGTACTTTCAAGCCATGCCAGAAATTGCGGGGTTTTTTCCTTGCTCACAGTGATGATTTCTTCGAAAGGAACAGTGATGTTCACAAGTAGTTTCCTCGAAAAAAAACGGGTAACATCCACAACGGCTTTCCGGTTGATCAGGCATTGCCGGTTGACCCTGAAAAATCCTTTTCCACAGACCTGCTCCAGTTCCTCCAGGTTTTTGTTGATTGTGAAAACCTTGCTATCAAAGGTAAGTAAATGTGTAATTTCATTTTCAACAAAAAAAAGGGCGATTTCGAAAATTTTGACAGGCAGGATTTTATCCTTGTAGTTGATGAGCAGGTTGGCAGATGATTGTGAAGAACCCGTCATCAGGTTTTTCAGGATTTTTTCAAGCTGAATTCCGGATTCATTCGTGAAGTTTTGTTTCAACTGGTAATATTTTCCAATTGCAGTATGTACTGATTCGGCAGAAAAGGGTTTTAAAATATAGTCTATTCCATTGGTCTTAAAGGCATTGATGGCGTACTCGTCAAAAGCGGTACAAAAAATTACGGGTGCTGAAATGTTGATTTTAGAGAAAATCTCAAAGCTCAGGCCGTCACCCAACTGGATGTCACAAAAAATCAGATCGCAGGTATTGCCTGCATCAAACCAGGCAACCGATTCTTTTACCGATCCTAATAAAGCAGCAATTTCCGACTGAGGTTCTACACTTTTTATGGTTGCGCCAAGGTCGTTAGCTGTAAGCTGTTCATCTTCAATAATTACGATTCTCATTTTTTAATATTTTGAGGCTTACCTTAAAGGTTTTTCCATCGTTTTCAATCTGAATCTCCTCATCCGAAAGCAGTTTATAGCGCTCAGAAAGGTTCAGGAGCCCGCTTCCGGTGGTACTTTCGTTGGCAGGTTTTGGCTGAAGATTGTTCGAGACAATGATCCGTTCGTTCATGTTGTCAACGGTAATGACAAGTGGTAATAAACGTGTTAGTTCGTTGTGTTTGATGGCATTTTCGAGCAATGGCTGAATTGAAAAAGCCGGTACAAATCCGTTCTGAAGTTTATCTTGATCGATGTTTATCGAGTATCTGAGTGATTCGCCAAAGCGTATTTTCTGCATTTCGAGGTAGTCGATGCACAGTTTTATTTCATCTTTGAGCGGTGACAATTTATCATTACTACCTGAAAACGAAGCCCTAAGAAAATCTGACAGATGAACAATGTACTTTTCGCCAGCTGCGGGATCGATTTTGTTTAACGATTTGAGGGTAGTGAGCGCATTGAAAAGGAAATGCGGATGAATCTGCTGGCGGAGCAGTTGATTGGCGGCCTCCGATTGCACCTGTTTCAACCGTGAATATTCAATATCAGCCTTATTTTTAAAATGATAAATAATGATGTAATCCTGAATGGTGATGATTACAAAATTGATGGTAATGATAAGCAGTGAGAGGTTAAGCAGGAAGAAAACATTGAGCAGCCGCTGGTTGATGAGGGCAATTCCGATGAAAAAAATCCCGTCTATCAGTGCGTTTAACAAATAACTCAGCAAATACCTGAGTTTACGGAAGGCGGAGGTTTGATAATCGTATTGTTTTTCCAGAAAAAGCAAAACACCCAGATTGATGAAACCTTTAAACGAAAATGAAAAGAAAACAAAGATGCTGTAAAGTATAACTTGTTTAATGTCAATGGTTTCCTTAAAAATAAACAAAATGGTAAAAACCATCGAAAAACTCGAAGCAGCCATCAGGTAATTCAGCCTGACAATGTTTTTTACCGGAAAGTTCGACCTTGTCTTCATGGTGCAAATGTAATGAATCGGGTATTTGTGATCCTGCCTTTATGGTTGAAGCGGACAAAAACAAGGGTGAAAGGGGGAATGGTGGAAGGTTGAAAAAGTGGAAAAGTGGAATAATGGAAAAGTGGAATAATGGAAAAGTGGAAT
>CALFEP010000290.1 GCA_937950125.1 uncultured Bacteroidota bacterium | reverse complement strand
CAGGTTCCCACTCAAAACAAGTAAGTTGCAAAAATTATGCTGCAAGATGGGTTAACGTATCGATTTATCCGATTGGAATTCCAATCTGAAAAACCACGCGAAAAGCAATCACCACAACGACAGCAGCAAACAGGGCTTTTTTGTCCAGGGTAATCTTGATGGGAATTTCGTCGAAGAAATAGGTTGGGAAAACATGAAAGCGAAGCAGGGTTGGAATCATGAAAATAACGGCGGTCATCAGGACGAACAATTCATAAAATGTGATTTTTGGGAGTTTGAACAAAATTAATAAAGCAGTTCCTGCCAGGGTAGGCATAATGATTTGACTGAATGTAAAAAACGCCCGGTTGTGTTCGTTAATCTGATTGAAATACGAATTGCCGGTGAAAAGCAACCACCGGGTTGAAAATACCCCTGCGATGAGCAAAAGGGTGAGTGCAAAAAGTGTGATGAGCAGTTTGGCAGTGTCCTGAAGGTAAAAATACATGATAACATATCCAATTCCTTTGTCGAGGAGTGTTCCTGTAAGGAATGCTCCAAAAAACCAAATCATTCCATGAACCCAGCACCAAACAAAAAACATTTTGTACCTGCCCCGGTCATCATACAAACTGATGAAGGCAATGAGCGCCAAAATACCAAACAGCAGCGAAATTGCCGGCCCGATGCTGTATAGAAGTTTGACAGCGTCGCTGGTCCATGAGTATGAATCGATGGTATAAACCAGCTTGTAGTAGTACAATTTTGATGAATAATCGAACTGTAGGGCTGCAACAGCTGTCGCCAACTGGCTGAGGAGGTACATGAAATAATAAGCCATCAAAAAATATGACAGCGAGTTCAGAAAAATAATGATGAAATTTTGAAACGTTCTTTTGTTTTTGTCAAGTGTTGCATCCATACTCAGAAAACTGTTCAGGTCTGTAATATTTTGAACTTAAAAAAACCCATAACCGAAGTTATGGGTCCGACAAAATGTTTCAATATGTAAAATTAACTATTGCGCATAAACGCACCGGCATCAACCATTTGTCCTGATGAATACATGCCGGCGTCAAGTTTTTCCCTGACTGTTGCAAATGCATCAATTGTGTATTCCACATCTTCCAGCGAATGCACGGCTGTAGGTATGAGTCTGAGCATAATGACGCCTTTTGGAACAACCGGGTAAGTGACAATTGAGCAGAAAATATTGAAATTTTCGCGCAGATCATAGGTAATATGCGTTGCTTCAGGCACCCCACCCGACAGGAAAACCGGAGTAACTGGCGATTCGGTGTTACCAATGTTCATTCCTTTAGCTTTGAGTCCACTCTGAAGGGCGTTTACAATTTTCCAAAGATTTTCTCTCAGTTCGGTTCTTGTTTGAATCAGTTCGAGGCGTTTCAATGATCCAATTACCATTGGCATAGGTAGCGCCTTTGCAAAAATTTGCGACCTCAGGTTGTACCTGAGAAACTCGATCACCTCTTTTTTACTGGCAACAAATCCACCAATACCAGCCATAGCTTTGGCAAAGGTTCCGAAATAAACGTCCACCTCATCCATAACCCCGAGATGTTCGCTTGTGCCGGCGCCTGTTGGCCCCATGGTACCAAAACCGTGGGCATCGTCAACCAAAAGCCGGAAGGGTACTTTTTCTTTTAGGGCTACGATATCTCTGAGTTTTCCCAAATCACCAGACATTCCATAAACTCCCTCGGTAATCACAAGGATTCCGCCACCGGTTTGTGAAGTAAGTTTTTGAGCTCTTTCAAGCTGTTTTTCAAGGTTTTGAATATCGTTGTGAGGATAAACAAAGCGCTTTCCGAAATGCAGCCGGCATCCGTCGATAATGCAGGCATGGGCTTCCGAATCGTAAACAATAACATCGTGCCTGTTAACCAGCGATTCGATGATTGAAACCATTCCCTGATAGCCATAATTGAGCAGGTAAGCATCTTCTTTTTTCTCGAATCTGGCCAGTTCGTGCTCAAGATTTTCATGCATGGTGGTATGTCCTGACATCATTCGTGCGCCCATCGGATAGGCAAGTCCGTATTCTTTGGCTGAACGGGCATCAATTTCGCGTACCTCAGGATGGTTGGCAAGCCCAAGATAATTGTTTATCGACCAGTTGAGCCTTTCTTTTCCCATAAATTTCATTCTGGGACCTAACTCACCTTCAAGTTTTGGAAACATGAAATACCCGAAAGCTTCACGGTTGTATTTTCCAAGCGGACCCAAATTGTTGAATTTGTTAAAAATATCCATATTTCTTTGTTTAAAAATTGTTGGAAACTGTGCCTGCAAAACTAAAATTAATTCAACTGATTTTCAAAAAAGATGTCTTACAATATTTAAAGCCAGCTACTGGCCAGTCCATCAGTGTACACTGAAAAATAATAAGATACATCAGGCGTTAATCATTCCAACTAAAATACTACTTTTGCGCCCATGTTTAAAAAGACCGTTTTTGTTGTTATGCTGATGGCCAGTGTGTTTTTCATATCGTGTAGTAAACATCAACGATTGATAAAAAGCACCGATAACGAACTCAAATACCAGAAAGCCATCGAGTATTATGAAAAAGGCGATTATTACAGAGCGATTCAACTCATGGAACAAATAATCCCTGTTTACAGGGGTACTGCCAAAGCTGAAAAGCTTTATTTTAATTATGCTTACGCTTATTACGGCGAGCATGATTACGTGATGGCAAGCTACTATTTTCAAAGGTTTACAACCACTTTTCCATTCAGCAGCCAGGCCGAAGAAGCAGCGTACATGTCGGCATACTGCAAATACCTCGAAAGCCCCCGCTATAGCCTCGATCAGGCCACAACAAACGAAGCCATCGACGAATTTCAAACCTTCATTAACAAATATCCTTACGGAGAAAAGGCAAAAGAAGCCACCGAAAAAATTGACGAACTCAGGCAACGACTTATGGACAAAGCTTACAGCATTGCCAACCTGTATTATCATATGGAAGATTACAGGGCTGCCATTGTTTCGTATGAAAATGT
>CALFEP010000289.1 GCA_937950125.1 uncultured Bacteroidota bacterium | reverse complement strand
GTATGAGGTTTTGGCTATCGAAAACAATGTTATTCCAGAAAAAATGCCACTGATCGGGGAGTGAGCGATTTGGAAAAGAAAGGACCAACAAAAAACCCATCTTGTTTTGAAGATGGGTTTTTTGTTGATGATGTGTGTTTTTTTATCATCCCCTCAGCGCTTCCGCTCCGCTCACAATTTCCAGAATTTCGTTGGTGATTGCGGCCTGGCGGGCTTTGTTGTACGACAATTTGAGGTTTTTCAACAACTCCTGCGCATTGTCCGTGGCTTTGTGCATGGCGGTCATTCGGGCGCCCTGTTCGGAAGCGACCGAATCGAGCAGTGCTTTGTACAATTGTATTTTTAACGATTTCGGAATCAGTTCGGCAATGATTTCCTCCTTGGAGGGCTGGAAAATGTAATCGGCTTTTACTTTTTTCGAGGTGGTTTTTGCGTCTGCTTTTGGGGCAATAGGCAAAAACTGCTCGCGGGTGAGAATCTGTACGGCAGCATTTTTAAATTGGTTGTAGATGATTTCGATTTTGTCATATTTTTTCGAAACAAAATCATTCATCAGGCTTTCTGCAAAAGGAATCACATTTTCGAAGGTCAGGTCATCCAAAATTTCATCTTTTCGCCTGGCAACGGCATATTTCCGCGCTTTCAGGAAGTCGTTCAGTTTTTTGCCTATTGTCAAAACATCAAGTTTTCCGGCCTGGTACTGTGGAGCATACACCGTGTTGATGCGCACGATCACTTCTTTTGCAACATTTGCGTTGAAAGGTCCGCAAAGTCCTCGGTTTGAAGCAAGTGCAATAATAAGAACACGCTCCGGAGCACGTTGTTTTGTGTAAACACTTTCGGCAGATTCGTCCATGCTTGCACTGATGTTTTGCATAATGTCGGTCAATCGGGCTGCAAATGGCCGCATGGTGAGGATTGCATTTTGTGCTTTCCTCAACTTGGCCGCCGACACCATTTTCATGGCGCTGGTTATCTGCTGTGTGCTTTTTACCGAATCAATCCGCGTTCTGACTTCTTTTAAACTTGGCATTGCTCAACAACCGTTGTTATTATTGATTATTAACTATTTATGATCTGCCGGTCATGAAATTTCACTACGACTTTTTCTCATATTTTCTTGAAATCTCGCCAGCTACTTTTTCAAGGGTTTTGGTATCCTCCTCAAGCAGCTTACCATCCCTGAGGTTTTTGAGTAAGGGCTTATGGTTGATTTCGAGATAATGCAGAAATTCTACTTCAAAATCGTAAACACTGTTTACGGGAACACGACGGAGCAAACCCTTTGTTCCGCAATAGATGATGGCAACCTGCTGCTCAACCGGCATAGGTGAATATTGTGCCTGTTTCAGGATTTCAACATTTCGGCGGCCTTTGTCGAGCACTGCCATGGTTGCTGCATCGAGGTCGGAGCCAAATTTAGAAAAGGCTTCGAGTTCGCGGAACTGTGCCTGGTCGAGTTTTAGGGTTCCTGCTACTTTTTTCATCGACTTGATCTGAGCATTACCTCCAACCCGGGAAACCGAAATACCCACGTTGATGGCGGGTCTGATTCCGGAATTAAAAAGGTTTGATTCGAGGAAAATCTGCCCGTCGGTAATCGAAATTACGTTGGTTGGGATGTATGCTGAAACGTCGCCTGCCTGGGTTTCGATAATGGGCAGCGCAGTGAGCGATCCACCTCCTTTCACCAGATGCCTGATACTTTCGGGAAGGTCGTTCATTTTACGGGCAATTTCGTCCGATTCGATGATTTTGGCTGCGCGTTCCAACAAACGTGAGTGCAGGTAGAAAACGTCTCCCGGATAGGCTTCACGTCCCGGTGGACGGCGAAGCAGCAGCGACACTTCGCGGTAGGCCACAGCTTGTTTCGAAAGATCGTCGTAAATAACCAGTGCCGGATTTCCGGTATCACGGAAAAATTCGCCAATGGTTGCGCCGGCAAACGGGGCATAAAACTGCATGGCTGCCGGATCGGAGGCGGTGGCCGAAATGACAATGGTGTAAGGCAAAGCGCCCTTATCTTCAAGGGTCTTTACGATGTTTGCCACAGTTGAACCTTTTTGGCCGGTTGCAACATATATGCAATAAACCGGTTCGCCGCGGTCGAAAAATTCCTTCTGGTTGATGATGGTATCGAGCGCAATGGCCGTTTTGCCGGTCTGGCGGTCGCCAATGATCAGCTCACGCTGTCCTCGTCCGATCGGAATCATGGCATCAACGGCTTTCAAACCGGTTTGAAGTGGTTCATTTACAGGCTGGCGGAAAATTACTCCCGGTGCTTTACGCTCAAGTGGCATTTCCCAGGTTTCACCTTTTATCTCGCCTTTACCGTCGATAGGCTGCCCCAGGGTGTTGATAACCCTTCCCAACATTCCTTTTCCAACTTTGATGGAAGCAATGCGCCCTGTACGTTTTACGGTGTCGCCTTCCTTAATGTCATGAATTTCGCCCAAAAGCACTACCCCGACATTGTCCTGCTCCAGGTTGAGCACAATACCCATCAGGTTACCTTTTTCAAATTCAACCAATTCTCCCGATTCGGCATTGGTGAGGCCGTAAATTCTTGCTATACCGTCGCCAATCTGAAGAACAGTGCCGGTTTCTTCCAGTTCGCCTTTGGTCTTAAAACCTGCCAGTTCCTGACGTAAGATTTCCGATACTTCAGCGGGTTTGATCTGTGACATATCTTTTCGTTTTTATCTAAAAATTATTGTTTTCAAAAAAAATGTTACTAATAACCTTTGATATAAAGGTTTTTATCAAAAACTTTTCTAAGTCTTAGCAGCTGTCTTTTGAGGCTGGCATCATATTTCCGGTCATCCAGTTTCAACACGACGCCACCAATGATATTCTCATCAATTTTTTCCACCAGTTCAACCTCCTTATGCTGTATTTCTTCTAACAGATCGATGATTTTGTTTCGAATCTCGTCATCGATGGGGTATGCAGTAGTAATTTCGATGGTGATGATGTTTTTGTGTTTTTTGTAAAGTTGGGCAAAATGCTCGCAAATATTTTCAAGGAAAACCTCACGTTCTTTGCGGGTTACCAGATGCAGAAATTTAAATGAAAGCGGGTCAAGGTGTTTTTCAAAAATTCCTTTTATTATGCTTCCCTTTTTCCTTTCGGGAATAATGGGACTGGCAAGCAGACGTCGGAATTCAGGATTTTCCCTGGTTACTTCCAGCACCAGATTCATATCACTGCTCACCCGGTCGAGTTTATTCATCTCGAGGGCGAGGTTGAAAAGTGCCAGAGCGTAACGCTGCGAAATGATGCTTATGTCCATGTTTATCCCGTTTTATCTGTTAATTGAGTCTGGCGTCCCTAATAAGCTTATCAACGTACTCTTTCTGCTTTTTAGGTTCACTGAGTTCATGAGCCAGTAATTTTTCTGCAATATCAATCGAAAGTTTGGCTATCTGGTTTTTCAGATCAACCATGGCAGCCATCTTTTCGTTTTGGATGGTTTCTCTGGCATTTTCGACAATGCGGTTGGCTTCTTCGTTTGCCTTTATTTTGGCATTTTCGATGAGTTTTTCCTTTATCTCGCGTGCTTGTTTAAGAATTTCATCTCGCTCTTCTTTGGCTTCGGCCAATAATTTTTCGTTGCTGAATTTCAATTCCTTCATTTCCTGACGGGCAAGGTCAGCTTCGTGCAAAGCTTTGTCGATAAACTCTTCGCGATCATGAAGCGATTTCATGATCGGTTTCCAGGCATATTTTCCCAGCACCCACAACACAGCGCCAAACGCCAGTGTCATCCAAAAAATTAAACCAATTCCGGGGCTTACTAATTCCATAGTTTATGTTTTGTTATGTTATTCTCAAAAAAAACCCCGTTACCAGACCAACCGTCGGGAGACCGGGGTTTTTGGCTCATTTTTAGAGGAATACCACGAGCAAACAAACCACAATTGCAAAAAACGCAACCCCTTCGATGAGCGCTGCGGCAACAATCATGTTTGAACGAATATCGCCAACAGCCTCAGGCTGACGTGCAATGGATTCGACAGCACCACGGCCAATCTGGCCAATACCAATACCGGCTCCGATAGCTGCAATGCCAGCTCCGATACCAGCTCCCATTTTTGCATAGGGCGCCAGGTCGGCAACTACCTCTAATAAAATTGTTAATAAGTCCATGATAATGATGTATTTAATGTGAAAAAAAACTTCAAAAAATGCAGAGAGCAAAGCGCATGGCGCAGAGCGCCCCCAAAACTCATTCTGCTTGTTTGTATTATTTCAAAATGTAAAGAACTTTTAAGCCAAAAACTACCAACTTACGACTCGCGACTTACAACTTACGACTTACAACTCTCGACTTACAACTTACGACTAACGACTTACGACTTACGACTATTAATGATGCTCCTCAATTGCCATCCCAAAATAAAGTGCTGAAAGCAGGGTAAAAACATACGCCTGAATAAATGCTACCAGCAATTCGAGCAAGGTCATAAAAATTGAAAAAGCTATCGAAACAATTGAAATACCGTATCCAAAAGCAGGGTGCATTTGCCCAAAAATAAAGATCAGGCTGATGAATCCCAGCACGATGATGTGGCCGGCGGTTATGTTGGCAAAGAGACGGACCATCAATACAAATGGTTTTGTAAATACCCCGATAAGTTCGACGATGGGCATGAGTGGCACCGGAATTTTGAGCCACCATGGCACTCCTGGTGTATTGACAATGTGCAACCAATAGTTTTTATTAGCGCTGAAAGTAGTAATCAGAAATGTGAAAACTGCCAGCACCATGGTTACCGCAATATTTCCCGTTACATTGGCGCCCCCCGGGAAAATCGGTACAAGTCCAAGCAGGTTATTGGTAAAAATGAAAAAGAACAACGTGAGCAAAAAGGGCATGTAACGCTGATACTTTTTTTCACCTATCGATGGTTTGGCAATGTCGTCGCGCACAAAAAGAATGATTGGTTCCAGAATCGACTGAATCCCTTTTGGGGCTTCTCCTCTCCTTTTCTCATACATTCTGGCAATGTAAATAAAAAGCCATGTCATGAAAATCAGGCTGATAAAAATTGCGAGCACAGTTTTGGTAATCGAAAAATCGAGTGGAAGCTTTTGACCTTCCTGCTGTGTGATGATGCCCTCGGAAGCAAATCTGGCCTGGTCAACCTTCACTATTTTACCCTTGTATTCGCCTTCGTGGGCAATGGCAAAACCTTTGTACTGGTCGTGACCATGATGAAATTTCGATGAGCAGAAAGAAACCAATCTCCCATTATCCAAAAGAATTACGGGCAAAGGAACCGAAAGGTGAAAATTTCCGTAGGAAAGAATGTGCCATTCGTGATTGTCGATGATGTGCTCGACAATCATTTCGCCGGCTTTGAATTTTTCGGGTGTGCCGTGCTCATTGTGGGCTGATCCGGCGGCATTTTCCGGTTCGGGGTTGCTGTTGGAACCCAGTGCCAGCACCTGTCCGGCAACAAAAATTGCAATAACCCCAAAAAGGATGATGTTTCTTAAGAGGACATTACGCTTGCTTGTATTTTTTTTCATCAATAATTCTGGAATAATGGTTTAACCGGCCAATACCAGCAGTTTATCTTTTAAAACTTCCAACACACCCGCGCTGATTTCAAAAAAGTGATCCTTATCGTCAGGCGTTCTCAGCTTGATGCGTCCTTTTTTCAGGGCGGCAATCATGGGGGCGTGTTTTCTCATAACTTCAAAAGAACCGTCGATGCCCGGAAACTGCGCCAGTTTTATTTCACCTGAAAAAATGGTTTTATCGGGTGTGATGATCTGAATATTCATGTCGATGTTTTTTGCCTGTTAGTTTTCGCTTTCGGCTTTCATCCGTTTTCCTTTTTCGATGGCTTCTTCGATGGTTCCCACCAGGTTAAAGGCTGCTTCTGGGTATTCGTCCACCTCGCCGTTCATAATCATGTTGAAACCTTTGATGGTATCTTCGATGGAAACGATGACGCCCTTCAGGCCTGTAAACTGTTCAGCCACATGAAATGGCTGTGAAAGGAATCGCTGAACACGCCTTGCACGATGTACCACAAGTTTGTCTTCTTCCGAAAGCTCGTCCATACCCAGGATGGCTATGATGTCCTGCAGATCTTTGTATCGCTGCAGAATATTTTTAACCCGTTGTGCTGTGTTGTAATGTTCTTCGCCAACAACGTCAGGGGTAAGAATCCGTGACGTTGAGTCGAGCGGATCAACAGCGGGATAAATTCCCAATTCTGAAATTTTACGGTTGAGCACGGTGGTGGCGTCAAGGTGGGCAAAGGTGGTTGCCGGAGCCGGGTCGGTGAGGTCGTCAGCCGGAACGTAAATAGCTTGTACCGAAGTAATTGAGCCACGTTTTGTAGAAGTGATTCTTTCCTGCATGAAACCCATCTCGGTGGCCAGCGTTGGCTGGTAACCCACTGCCGAAGGCATACGTCCCAGCAAAGCTGAAACCTCTGATCCGGCCTGAGTAAAACGGAAAATGTTGTCGATAAAGAACAAAATGTCGCGTCCGCCGGTTTTCTCGTCGCCATCGCGGAAATATTCAGCCAGCGTAAGACCCGACAAAGCCACACGTGCACGTGCTCCCGGAGGTTCGTTCATTTGTCCGAACACGAGTGTTGCCTGCGATTTTCCTAATTCGTCATAATCAACTTTTGAAAGGTCCCAGCCTCCTTTTTCCATGTCGTGAAGGAAAGCTTCACCATATTTAATAACCCCCGATTCGATCATTTCGCGCAACAGGTCGTTGCCTTCACGGGTACGTTCACCCACACCGCCAAAAACCGAGAGGCCGGAGTAGGATTTTGCGATGTTGTTGATCAACTCCATGATAATAACTGTTTTACCTACGCCGGCGCCGCCAAACAGTCCGATTTTTCCACCTTTTGCGTAAGGTTCAATCAGGTCGATGACTTTGATACCGGTGTAAAGAACCTCACGTTGTGTGGTAAGATTTTCGAATGGAGGAGGTTCGCGATGAATCGAGTAGGACTGGGTTTTGGGTACAGATTTGAGACCGTCGATAGGGTTGCCGATCACATTAAAAAGCCTTCCCCTGATTTCTTCACCAACCGGCATCGAAATGGGCTGACCGGTGTTGGTAACTTTCATTCCACGGCGCAATCCGTCAGTCGAATCCATGGCTACTGTGCGCATGGTATTTTCACCAATGTCCTGTTGAGCCTCTAAAATAATTGTGTTGCCGTCACCTTTGGTAACCTCAAGAGCATCGTGAATGTTGGGAAGTATCTGGTCCTGATTAAAAGAAACGTCCACTACAGGACCAATAACCTGTACAATAAAACCTTCGCTTTGTTTACTCATTATTAATAACTTAATGTAAGTGGCTGATTATTGGGGCGCAAAGATAAAAGGAACTTATTTGAACCGGGACAAATTAACATTTTTTTGAAAAGAGGAGTTCTTAGGTTTAGCCCTACCATCGCCCAAAGCTATATGAATACTCCAGGCCAAGGTACTGCTAAATGTTGGATTATGGTTGTTTAGACCTGACATGACAGGAAGCGTTATGATGGCTTTCCGGCCTGATGTTACGAAATATCAGGTTACGGCTATTTGGCCATGACATCGCAAAATATTGGCTTATTCAACAACCAGCTTCTTTATCCCAAAAACCTTTCCTTCAGTTGATAAAGTAACAAAATAAAGCCCCGGATAAAGTTTGCTGACATCTGTTAAAACACTTCCGGTAAAAGGATTAATTACTTGCATCAAGATTGTTTGCCCCGTCAGGTCAATAATTTTTAAAACCATATTTCCTGTTAAAGGACATTCAGCGACAATACTTAAAAAATCCTTTGCCGGATTTGGATTAAGGCTGAATGTGTTTTCTATTGGAGGGTTGTTTTCGAAAACAAATGTCGAAATATTTGTGTTGTAAAAAATGTAATTTCCCTTTGAACTGTCCCAGTTGGTGATAACCATGTCGGGGTCGGCGCTGGTTTCATATTTTACAATAAAAACATCCCAATCATTAGCGGGATCGGACAGGCTGATCCAATTTTTGTTGGGAACAAAACAATATTGCTGATGGGATAGTTCGATGCCATTTTTATAAACCGCCAGGATGTTTTCGACCAATTGTGGCCTCAGTCTGATGGTTTTGGAGGGCGATGAAAGTCCGGTAATCGTATCGTACATTGTAACCACCGCTTCCCGGCCAAGATCGGCCAATTGAATGGTTTCGACCACCGAGGCTGTTGAGGAAGTGTAAACTGGTTCTGCTTCAAAGGAATATCCCGTTCCCGGAATTATTTTTATGGGAAGCCACCACCCGCCGTAAATCAGATCGGGGTTGCCATCGCGGGTAACATCGGCCAGCATCACACCCGACCCATAGCCGAATGCTGGTGAAAGCCACGATGCAGCGCTGTTTGCCGGAACACCAGTAGAAAAATCATAAAACCTTACTTTCCCGTCACCACCCAACTGGTTGTTGCCAGTGGTAACAAAACCAGGAATTTTTTCTTCACCAAAAAAACCAATATCAATACTATTATTAAAGGTGATGGCTTCGGATGACTGCCAGTCGGGGTCAGGATCGATGGTGCCGTTTTGATCAGCCAGGTAAATGTAGTTCGGGAATTCATTGCAAATGAAAACCAAATCCTGAAAACCATTTTTGTCCATGTCAGCAAATTCTACATCCATAGCACCCATCAGGTTTGAAGTTTGCCATTCGGGATATGTGCTGAACAGGCCATTGTTGTTTAAATACACTTTTCCATAATCCCAAATTTCGTTGTATGATTCGCTGGCTGCAACTGCCAGATCGAGATCGCCATCAGCATCGGCATCCCCCAGTGCACAACTGAAATTGTAGAACTCTGCTGACTGAAATGATGGAGTTGCTTCCAGTTCATTTCCAGTATTGTAATAAACTTTTACTTTTCCGGGAGATGAAAATCCGGAAGCACCAATGTACACCGAAACAGCAATATCAATCAACCCATCCTTGTTAATGTCGCCGGCAGCACAATGCCCGTGATAATCAACGTCAGCGGAGCTCCAGGAAGGAGCCAGCGGAAATGAACCATCACCGTTATTATAATAAACCACCAGGTTTTGTCGCTGCATGTCGTTGCCATTGGCTGCAACAATGTCTTTCCAGCCATCGTTGTTGATGTCGGCAATTGCCAAACCGGTGGCGACATGCCCCAGCGGTGTCGATTGCCAGTCAGGCATTGCGTTATAGGGGATGTTTTGTGAAAACATTTGGATTGATAAAATGATCAAAACCAGGTAAAAAGATGTCCTTTTCATAGTTTCTGTTTTTTTGAAATAAAAGTAAAAATTCTGTGGGATAGCCCAATCATTTTATATGAATAAAATTTACTTTTGCTGGTAACTGATTTTTCAGTTTCATCACTTCACTTTACTCATTATGACTGACGGACTGCTGTTTTCGTTGAATGATCTGACCAGAATTTTAAAAAAATACCGGACGCATCTGGTAATCATTTCATTTTCATCACTTGTTTTATCTTACCTGTTCTCATCCCCATTTTTCATTAAACCTGTTTACAAGAGCTGGGCTGTTGTTTACCCGGTCAACATCAGCCCCTATTCCACTGAAACCCCCACCGAGCAGCTTTATCAGATGCTGCTTTCTGACGATTTGAAAGACAGTCTTATCGAAAGGTTCAACCTTGCCAGGCATTATAAAACCGACTCCGGAAAACCTGGCTATTATACTGAAACTCTGCAGGAACTCGAAAACAATGTAAACATAACGAGTACGCGCTTCGAGTCGGTGAAAATTGTGGTATATGACCACGATCCCGATATGGCGTTCAACCTTGTGAACGGACTGCTTGATTTGTTAAATTCGAAAATAAGAACCATTTACCGTAAGCAGTTTTACGAGGTTTACAATATTGTTAAAACACAACTGGACCTGAAGAAAACTGAACTCGATTCACTCGATTCGCGCCTGGAGGATATTACTGTTAATTACGAACTGTTTGATGTTCCGGCACAGGCCAACGAGGTGGTGAGGGGGTATTTGGGCACGGTCGATGGTTCCAATGGTCAGATGGTAAACCATAAAAATGTGCTGAAATTCATGCAAAATATCATCAGCTATGGCGCCGAACATATCCGCACATCAGGCTATGCCTACACCAGCCGCAACGAATATCTGACCCTTAAAAATCACCTCGAAAACATTCATAAAGAAGTCACGAAAATACTCACTTACGTAAATATTGTCACGCATCCACGCATCCCCGAAGAGCCAGTATCGCCAATCCGATGGCTCATCATTGCGGCAATTACTGTTAGTGCAGTTTTTGCATCACTAATGGTGTTAGTTGCTGTCGAAAGACGCAGAATGATGCACTGATTTGCATTTTTATTCTTTCCACTCAACCAAAAACAAATTGGTGTCGTGAGTACCCTGGTTGTTTCTGTTCGATGAAAAAACCAGTCGTTTGCCGTCGTTCGAAAATACAGGAAATGCATCGAAAACCGAATCATAAGAAATTTGCTCAAGGCCGGTGCCGTCAACATTTATCATGAAAAGGTTGAATTTGAAGCCACCTTTGCTGGCATGGTTCGACGAGAAGATGATTTTTTCGCCGGAAGGGTGAAAAAACGGGCTCCAGTTGGCTTTTCCCAAATGGGTGACCTGCCTGAGGGCAGTGCCGTCAACGTTGCAGACATAAATTTCCATATCAGTGGGCATTACCAGTCCCTGCGATAAAAGTTGTTTGTATTTTTCGATTTCATCAGGCGTTTTAGGCCGGCTCGACCTAAAAACCAACTTGTTGCCATCAGGGGAGAAAAATGCTCCGCCATCGTAGCCCATTTCGTTGGTAACCTGCCTTACATCCAATCCGTCAAGGTTCATGGTAAAAAGCTCAGGGTCGCCGGTGCGGAGGGAGGTAAAAACGATTTTATCGCCTTTCGGCGAAACGGTTGCTTCTGCGTCGTAGCCAGGCGTATCGGTGAGCTGTTTTACAATTTTACCATCCAGAGAAGCAACAAAAATATCGTAGGAATCGTAGATCGGCCACACGTAATTTCCATCGATTTCGCGCGGTGGTTTATGCGGGCAGGCAGCATCGTGTACATGTGTTGAAGCATACAAAATGGTGGTGTCACCCGGTAAAAAGTAGGAACATGTTGTTCGTCCATGACCTGTACTTACAAGTGTTGGTGGATTTCTTTTCACATTCGTTTTAGCCAGGTCGTAAATAAAAATCTGGTCACAGTCGGTGTTCCATTTTGGATTGGTAGCCTGAAAAACCAGTTTTTCATCATCAAAACTCCAGTAGGCTTCAGCATTATCACCACCAAAGGTGAGCTGGCGCACGGTTCCGAAGTGCTTTTCTTCGATGTATTTTTTATCGGTGGTGTTTTTTCTTTTTGCATTATTCTGGGCTTCGAGAATACCATCAAAAACCAGTAGTGATAAGCAAATCAGTGCAATATTCTTCATAAATCCTTACCTTTATATTCTATTGGAATGTTAACAGAAAGGTTTTTAGAATGTTCAACACCAAGGGCCGTTAAACCAACATTTTGCCTATCTCATCAGTGTAACTGAGCCAGTGAGGGTACGTTTTGCAAGTCCTTTCAGGGTAATTTCGTACACATCGCAAACATAAAAGTAGGCGCCTTCGCTGCACTCGAGGTTGTTGTTCATGTTTTTTCCATCCCAGTTGATGGCGGGGTCGGTCGTTTCGAAAACAATCCGGCCCCAACGGTTGAATATCTTCATTTCTACCCTTTCAACCGAAGTATAATCGAAAGGCCTGAAATACTGGTTGTATTCATCGTTGTTTGGTGAAAAGAAATTTGGCAGCCGGTACGTTGAGCAGCTGTCGATGTCAACGCAAACGATGTTGCTTAATTCGCTTCGGTTGCCTGTTGAATCGACGGCTACAATTGCATAACAACCTGCAATAGATGTAATATTGCCGTGAATGTATGTATTGTTGCCGGTAATGCTATCGAATTGAACAAAATCCTGATTTGCAACGGGTGTAAACAGTATCACATATTTTTCGATATCCTCCGGGCAGTTTGCGGGATTAATCCAGGTTAAAGTATTTTCGATAGTCTGGCAATTGGTCGAAACAGCAAGGATTTGAGGACAGGGTGGCACATTGTCAACAGGAATTCCTGAATTTATTTGTGAATGGTTGATAATGGGATTAACAAAACCTGAAGCCGTGTATTTGCCAACGCTTTCAATCAGGTAGGTGTAAGTTTTCCCATTCACCAGGTTCGTATCTTTAAACACCGGCTGCGTGCTGTAACCAACCGAATCAAAAATCTGAGTCAGGTCATTAAACCTGTAAATGTTGTTACGGCTGTTTGACCAGGGCACAACAACATTCCACGAAAGAAGGAGTGCTTGATCCGTAGGTTCAATGTTCAAAAACATGGAAGTGGCATTTTGTGTTGATCCAATATAAAAGTCATCTCCGGTTGACTGGCTATACATTTTAACATGGTATCTGTAATAACGATCTGACGTGTTTAACCCTTCATCCCACAAAAGGGTGTCGTTGATGCCAAATGTCGAATCAACGCGTACAAAAGCCGCCGGATTTAAATCATCGGAACGGAAAATCACATATTTGTAAGGCGGGGGTACCGACAACGTATCAAGCTCGGTTGGTTTCGACCACGCGACAAAAATTTTACCATCTACAGCATCGGTATTTTCGACCGAAACATTCGTCATAACCGGAACATCCTTTTTTAGTGTCGTGCATACTTCTTCGGAAGCATAACTTTTTGCCCCATCGGCAAAAAAAGCCACAACCATGTAACAATACTCAATTCCATGCTCAAGACCTGTATTGTTGTTGTCGTCAATCCAGGTAGTATCATAGCGCCCTTCAATGGTGGCAACTTTCTGGTAACCGGTATATTCAGGGACACCCCATTCGCAAACTTCCGGAACAAAACCATAAAAGCCGTTGCGTCTGTAGAGTTCATAGCCTACCGATTTTTCGCAAATAACCTTGTTCCAGCTCAAATGTATTGAATTTCCGGCAGGTGAAGCACTTAGGTTTGTGGGAGCAGGGCTTATTACCTTTATTCCAACTTCTTCCAAATCGATCAGTTGTGGAAAGTTAAAAGTATCTTTTGCAGTGAATACAACCTGGTAGGGTTGGTTCTGAACATGTGAGCAATTGGTAATCCAAGAAAAAACAAATTGTTGCGGGCTTGAACCATATACTTCCTGAAAAGTTGCCGGGCTTTCTGGCAGAACAAATGGCCCTCCAAGTGCCCGGAGCACAACACTGTCGTTATCTGGATCGGAAGCCGAAACACTGAAAACGATGGTATCGCCGGCCATCACACAGGTATCAGCCAACCCCTGAATGACAGGCGGCTGATTGCTGCAGGCTATGATTTCAATCTGCATGTCGCGGGTAACATACCCGATTTTTACACCGTTTCTCCACTCCTCTATTAAGAAAGAAATGTTGTATTCACCCTGCATCAAGGGCTTGTCCCAGGTAATTGTTCCTGTAACGGGGTTGATTTCGAAAACAGATTCATCACCCGGAACGATTTGGTTTGGATAAAGATATCCCGGAATTGCCGCACCAAACAAGCCACGACAGGGAACCAGTTTGTAAGAAAGGCTGTCACCTTCTGCATCATAAGCTACCGGATTGTGCAAATAAATATTATTTACACAACCATTATCGATAGGTGGCGACAACAGGGCTACTGAATTGTTGGGGCCTAAAAAAGGGTCGATCACAAGTTGTGTCTGAATAAAAAAAGGAACATTTACTGAATTTGGAATATTAAGCACGCCATAGTTGCGGTTGGGGTCTTCGAGCGTAATGGTGTAAGTTCCGTTGCCCGGAAAAATATGCACTGCTCCTGCATAAACATTTCTGCTGATGTTGTTTGGGAAATTCAGTTTTTGAGTACGCGGTACCACATCGTAGGTTCCATCGCCCCAGTTGATGGTAAGTTCAGGCCTGTCGGCAGGGCTGGGTGTGTAGGTGTAAGTTACTATGGTAAATTCATATTTCAACTCCGTAATCCATTTGTAGGTAATCTCGCCAGCCCGCTGGTGGGTAGCTCTGACGAGAAAAAATGAACCAACAAAAAGCAAAACAAGCAGATTCCTTTTCATGAAAAACAGTAGCAAAATATATTTTTGAGCGCGTAAAAGTAGCATTTTTGAAAAAAGTCACCTTGTTAGAAACAAATCTGACATCCGAAAATTGCAGGCAAAAAGTTGTTTTTTCTCACAAAATCAATGCCTGTGTTTGAGCAAGATATCCAGCTGCTGTAAATCCCTTAACTCAGGAGGGTAAAGATTTTTTACCATTTCATTCAGGCCTTTACTTAATAAAAAGTAAATTTGTTGGCTTTCTAAACCTAATCATTTCTTTATGTACAGCGAAGAAGAACGCAGGGAAATTACACGCCGTTACCGGAGTTTGCTCAAACATTGGCAAAATCGCAAGGATGAAGGCGATTCCAGGATGGTCAGGCAGGCATTCAACCTGGCCGTTGACGCTCATAAGGACATGCGTCGCCGTTCGAAGGAACCTTACGTTTATCACCCGCTTGAGGTGGCTACCATTTGTGCCAAAGATATGCGCCTCGACGCAACTTCCATCGTGTGTGCACTTCTTCACGATGTAGTTGAAGATACCGAGGTTACCATCGATGATATCGAACAGATGTTCAATCCACAGATAGCCAAAATCATCAGTGGCTTAACCAAAATCAAAGGAATTTTCGACGATGGAACACGGTCAATTCAGGCGGAATATTTCAAAAGAATGATTCTTGCGCTTGCCGAGGATATGCGTGTTATCCTTATTAAATTAGCCGACCGGCTTCACAACATGAGAACCCTGGGACACCTTTCGCGCGAAAAACAGCTACGTATTGCCTCCGAAACACATATTCTTTACGCCCCTCTTGCTTACAAAATGGGGCTTTACAATATTAAAACCGAACTCGAAGACCTTTCTCTCCAGTTTACCGATCCCGAAATTTACGGACACATCACCAGCCAACTCGAGACCACCGAAACAGACCGTGACCGGTTTATCAACCGGTTTATTTATCCCATCAAGAATATTCTTGCCAAACACGATCTGCCCAACCGCATACACGTCAGAACCAAATCGGCGTACTCGATTTATCAGAAAATGCAAAAACAAAGCATCCCTTTCGAGGACGTTTACGATATTTTTGCGGTAAGGATAATTATCAATTCAACCCCTGAAAACGAAAAACTCGACTGCTGGAAGGTGTACTCACTCATCACCGATGTTTACAAACCCAAACACGACCGCGTCCGCGACTGGATTTCGATACCCAAGTCGAATGGCTACGAAGCCCTGCACCTTACGGTGATGAGCCACGAAGGAAAATGGGTTGAGATTCAGATAAGAACACAACGAATGCACGAAATAGCCGAATCGGGATTTGCTTCACATCATTACTACAAAAACATGCCCGACGAAGGAAAAGCCATCGAAGACTGGCTTGCCAGAATACGGGAACAATTTCAAAATCCTGATAATGATGCTGTAAGTTTTATCGACGATTTTAAACTTGACCTTTATTCCGAAGAAACCTACACGTTTACCCCGAAAGGCGATATGTACAAACTGCCGGTAGGCGCCACAGCCCTCGATTTTGCCTACAACATTCAACAGGAAATCGGAAATCGCGCCATCGGCGCCAAAGTCAACCTTAGCCTGGTTCCGCTCAATTATGTACTCCAAAGTGGCGACCAGGTTGAAATTATCACCTCAAAAGTGCAAAAACCTCAACCCGAATGGCTTGAATATGTGATTACCACACGTGCAAAAAATTTCATAAAACAGGCATTAAAAGCCGAAAAAAAACACTTTCATAAACAGGGAAAAGAAAAACTACAACAGATTTTTCTGGATTTACAAATTGAATTCACAAAAGCAAACATCAAAAAATTTCAGGATTTCAACCATTTTGCCACCACCACCGATCTTTATTACGAGGTGGCTATTGGTAAAATCGGTTTAAAGGAAGTAAAATCATGCTGTCAGAAAGCAGAGAAAAACCTCTGGTTCAATGTTCTGAATCCATTTGCCAAGCAAAAAAATCCGAACACTCAGCCCTCTTCTGAATCGATTGGTGAATTAATCCGCAACAAACCCGAAGAGGTTCTTTTGAGCGAAGACAGCGAAACAAAATACAAAATTGCTGACTGCTGCAATCCTATTTCGGGCGATGATGTAATTGGGCTTATTCATCCAAAAAAACCTATTATGATACATCGCTCCAACTGCAAAATTGCTCAGGATATGATGTCAACTTTCGGCAACCGGATTGTAAAAGCAAAATGGAAAAAACAGTCGCCTATTCTTTTCCTGGCCGGAATCCAGTTCAGGTCAATCGACAAAATAGGATTCATTCACGATATCACCAACATCATTTCCAACATTTACAAATTAAAAATCAGGTCGTTTCATCTTACCAGTTCCAACGAAGTTTCGCAAGGCACCATCATGTTGTATGTTCAGGATGTTAAAAATCTCAACGATTTGATTGCTGATCTTAAAAAAATAAAGGAAATCCAGAAAATCAGCCGGATGAACCCTGTGTAGGCTTAATTTTTTTCATGGTCAAATCTTTTTTCAGTTTAAAATTTTACATTTGCCGGCAAAACTATTTTTATTTATACTAAATAGGACTGAAACAATTTTTTCTACTTTTAGGGCGAAATTTTAAACGTTATGAAAGAAACTCAAGAATCGTTTGATGCTGTAAAAAAGATATTTACAGAATATCTGGAAGGAAAAGGGCATCGAAAAACTCCGGAACGCTACACCATTCTCAAAGAAATCTATGCCACCGACGGACATTTCGACATCGAAACGTTGTACATCAAAATGAAGAACAACAAGTACCGCGTCAGTCGTGCTACCCTTTACAACACAATCGAATTGCTGCTGGATTGTAATCTGGTTACCAAGCATCAGTTCGGAAGCAATTGTGCCCAGTTTGAAAGATCGTTCAAATTCAACAAACACGACCATTTCATCTGTTTGGATACCGGTAATGTGAAAGAGTTTTACGACCCACGAATCATCGATATTATCGAATCGGTTGAAAAAGATCTTGGCGTTTCAATAACCCACCATTCGCTTACCTTTTACGGGCGTTGCAATGGGATGGACAGCAAAGTAAAAGAAATCACAAAGGAGAAAAAATAACGGGATGAAAGTTGACGTAATTCTTGGGCTTCAGTGGGGCGACGAAGGAAAAGGGAAAATAGTTGATGTTCTTACACCGGGTTATGACATCATTGCCCGCTTCCAGGGCGGCCCCAACGCCGGGCATACCATTGAATTCAACAACCAGAAATTTGTTTTACACACCATCCCTTCTGGGATTTTTCATCCTGAGAAACTAAACCTGGTAGGAAATGGCGTCATTATTGATCCTTTTATATTTACCAAAGAAGTAAAACAACTTGAAAATACAGGCATCAGCCCACAAAGCAACCTGCTGATTTCCAAAAAAGCACATCTTATTCTGCCAAGTCACCGATTGTTGGATGCCGTTTACGAATCGTTGAAAGGTGATAAAAAAATCGGATCAACCCTCAAAGGGATTGGCCCAACCTACACCGACAAAATAGCCAGGCTCGGAATCAGGGTTGGCAACATAGCACAGGCCGACTTTCACGAAAAATATCAGGCCTTAAAAGAAAAACACCTGCAAATTGTCAGGTCTTACCAGTTCGATTTTTCAAATCTGAAATTTGAGGGCTTTACTTTTCATGATTATGAAAATCAATGGCTTGAAACCGTCGAACACCTTAAAAAATTCAGGGCAATCGATAGCGAAGTATTTGTTAACCAACAACTTTTATCAGGCAAAAAAGTATTAGCCGAAGGCGCCCAGGGCACCTTGCTCGATATCGACTTTGGTTCGTATCCATTTGTTACCTCCTCAAATACAGTGTGTGCAGGTGTTTGTAGTGGTCTGGGAATTGCCCCGTCAAAAGTCGGAAAAGTATTTGGTGTTTTCAAAGCCTACTGCACGCGTGTTGGGAGTGGACCTTTTCCAACCGAACTTTTTGATGAAACTGGTGAAATCCTTCGCTCCGAAGGTCATGAGTTTGGCGCAACCACCGGAAGGCCGCGCCGCTGTGGCTGGCTCGATCTGGTTGCACTCAACCATTCGGTTATGCTTAATGGTGTTACCGATTTGGTGATGACCAAAAGTGATGTGCTGGGAATATTCAACGAATTGAAAGTAAGCACACAGTATCTTTCAGATGGTCAAAAAATTAATTTTGTTCCTTTTAACTGCGAAAAACTTCAACCCTCCTACCAAACCGTCGATGGATGGCATGTTCCGCTCACCGGGATTGGCAATGCTGAAGATTTTCCGGCAGCGCTAACCGACTACATTCATTATATCGAGAAGTTTACCGGCGTGGCAATAAGCATTGTATCAACCGGTCCCGACCGTCTGCAGACAATTTTCAGGTAAACCATTCCAATCATTTCTCATAAAAGTGCATTTCCCGTATGTATTGCCAAACTTTTGGGGGCAACATATAGCGTACATCTTTTCGCTCCTTTATCGATTTCCTGATAAAACTTGATGAAATTTGCATCAGCGGCGCATCAAAAAACCTGATGTGGGGATGGTTTTTGTATTCACCCAGCTGATAGCCAGGCCTGTTGTAAACGTAAAACTGATATTCATCCAAGAGTACCTGATGGTTTTTCCATTTGTGAAAAGTAGGAAAAATATCGCTTCCAGTGATGATAACAAACTTTTTCTCAGGATACAATTCGGATAAATAAGTAAGCGTATCGATGGTAAAGGAAGGCTTTGGCAATTTGAACTCGATATCGGAAACCCTGAATAGCGGATCGTCTTCAATGGCAATTTTTAACAGCATTAACCTGTGATGCTCAGGGAGGAGAGACTTTTTATCTTTTAGAGGATTTTCGGGCGACACAACAAACCAAACATCTTTTAACCCGGAAAATTCGCGCATGTAGGCCGCAACAATCATATGGCCAATGTGCACCGGATTAAATGATCCAAAAAACAGCCCGGTCTTGGTTTTATGTCCTTCGAGGTTAGTCAATTTATAGTTATGAATCAGTTACCAAGAAACGTCCTGACAAGGTTCTCAGTTTCCTCCAAAGCAACCTCCAGTTTGTCGTTTACAACAATTTTATCAAATCCGTTGGCAAACGACAATTCGTATTCAGCTTTTGCAATTCTGGTTTTTATAACATCATCGGTATCGGTTGACCGGTTTCTAAGTCGTTTTTCGAGCTCGGCCACCGACGGCGGACGGATAAACAAAGCGAGTGATTTTTCAGGATATTGCTTTTTAATGTTTAGCCCTCCTTTTACATCCACATCAAAAACAACATGGTTTCCTTTGTGCCAGATTCTTTCTATCTCCGATTTTAGTGTTCCGTAAAAACACCCCTCGTACACTTCTTCCCATTCGATAAAATCACCAAAATCAATCCGTTCCCTGAATTCTTGCGCAGTGAGAAAATAGTAATCTTTTCCATTGGTTTCGTTTGATCGTGGCTTGCGGCTGCAAGCCGAAACCGAAAACTGCAGATTTAATCCCAACCCAAGAATGTGTTTCACAATGGTGGTTTTGCCTGAGCCTGAAGGTGCTGAAATGATGATTAATTTTCCTTCCATGTTACAGGATGTTGAATAATTGTTCCTTTATTTTTTCGAGTTCATCTTTCATCTGAACCACCAGCTTCTGAATGTCCAAATCATTTGCCTTGGAACCAATGGTGTTAATTTCACGGCCTATTTCCTGGCTGATGAAGCTTAGTTTTTTACCGTTCGACTCAGGTTCATCCATGGATTCAATGAAATAATCCAGGTGGTTTCTCAACCTGACTTTTTCTTCTGTAATGTCAATTTTTTCGATGTAGTAAAGAATTTCCTGTTCATAGCGATTTTCGTCTAATGTAAGCTCATCCAAAAAAGCGATGAGGTCTTTTCTGAATTTTGCCCTTACTTTTTCGATGCGGCCGGTTTCCCAGGGCTCAATTTGCTGAAGCAGGCTTTTAATAACAGCCACACGATTTTTAATGTCCGATTCCAGGTTTTTTCCTTCCGATTTGCGTGAGTCATCACATTTTTTAATGGCATTTTTTAATGCTTCCGTCACCGTGAGCCATTCCGTTTCATCAACGGTTTTCTCGTTCGATTTCATAATATCCGGAAAACGCAGAATGCTCTGCAAAATATCAGTGCCGGGCTGAAGACCCAAATCGGCAGCAAGGCTGCTGATTTCGTTGTAATATTTACGGATAAGAGATGTATTTAACGTAAAGCCCTCTTCGTCGATGGCCGAATCCGTAGAAATGGTCAGCTCTATTTTACCTCTTTCAAGCCTATTTAACAACAAATTCCTAATCTCAATCTCTTTCTCCTTGTAAATCAAAGGCAGCCGTGCCAGAAAATCGAACTGCTTGCTGTTGATCGTTTTTATTTCAACAGTAATTTTTTTTTCGTTCAGCGCACATTCAGCCTTGCCATAGCCAGTCATCGATTTTAACATGAAATTCTTTTTCCGGCAAAGATAAAGAAGGATTTTGTTTTGTGTAAGTCAATGAAGGCGTTTATTTGTCATTGTCTTACTTTTGCCGTGGTTTTATAAAACATCAGTGAATTTTTTGAAGAAAATCTTATTTTATTTAAAACGCTAATTATGAATGCTTTACTATATGCTGGTTTGGGTGTTACATCATCTTTTGGTTTCGTTTTATTATTTCTATCCTTGAAATGGAAACGCAAAACCCACGAATTGCAAAACAAAAACCTTCTGTTTGAAAATGCGCTGATTGATAAAACAGAAAAACAAGCCTGGCTTCAGGCCATATTCGACAGCTCCAATGTGGGGATATTCATTTTCACTTCGCATGACAAAAAAATGATTTTCAACAATTTGATTTTTGAACAACTTCTGCTGCAAAAATTTAGAAATAAGATGGCTTTCGACCTTCCAACGCTCTGGGAACCTTCCAGTTGGCAATTAATACTAAAAGGAATGGATGCCATATTGCACGGTGAACAAAATTCGTTTCGTTCTGAAATGCCTGTTAAAATCTGGAATGGTCAAACTTTATGGGTCGATCTTTACCTTTCGCAGGTTGATGTAAGTTCAACTGCAAATCAACTGTTTATTGGCGTTACAACCGATATTACCGACCGCAGGCTGGCCGAAGAAAAACAAGCCGAAACCGAGAAAATCTATAATATGCTGGTCGAAAACTCTGATGATGTCATCGGGTTGGTTGACCTCGATGGTAATAATTTGTTTTTCAACAAGAAAGGACTTGAATATCACAGAGTAACAGCCGAAGCGTTGAAAACCCGCCCAACGTCCTCGTTTTACAATGAAGAAACCACCCGGAAGATTGTCAACACAATTAGAAAAGCTGCTGCCACCAGGCAAATTGCAAAAGACATATTGGAATTACAGCTTTATGGTGACGACTATTTCGTTGCTTTTACAGCAATTCCGGTTATTGAACCAGATCAGACAGTAAACATGGTGCAAACGGTTGGAAAAAATCTCACCCATGAAATTAAAATGATGAAACAACTTGAAAAATCAAATGAAATGCTTAAGCAGGTTATCGATATTGCACCCGTTGCTTTGTACAGCGTTACCATCAAATCAGAAACCATTGAATGGACCTACGATTTTTTGTCGGAGAAAATTGAAGAAATCTCGGGCTACCCCACTTCATATTTTAAAGCTGAGCCGATGGCATTTCTTTCACTGATATATCCTGATGACGATTCAGATCAGGCATTCAGCCCCGAAACAATATTGAAACAAGAAGGGATGCACAATATTACCTACCGGATTAAAAGAGCAGACAACACCATCGTTCGGGTGAATGATGTTTTTAATGTTAAAAGCATACAAAAAAATATTTTAAAGCTAAGTGGTTATGTTACAATAATTAATGATAATCAGGCTTAAACTCATTGAAACAACCAAAAAAAAGAATCCCGAAAAAATTTGTACATAAGCAGAATTAATTTTCTATTTTTACACGCCTTTACCAAACAAAAATTCTATGCTTAAAACAATTGTAATTGAGGATGAAACACATGCCCTGGAGCACATTTCTCAATTATTAACCAAGTATTGTTCATCAAAAGTAAGTGTAGTTGGTGTTGCCCGCGACATTTCCTCGGCTTATGATGCCATTGTAAGCAAAAACCCTGAATTGGTTTTGATGGACATTCGTTTGCCTGATGGGAATGCTTTTGATTTATTAAAGAAATTCAAGGACATTACCTTTAATATCATTTTCACGACGGCCTACGCCGAATATGCCGTTGAAGCCTTTAAGTTTTCCGCTGTCCACTACCTGCTGAAACCCATCGATCCTGTTGAATTGAATGATGCCATCGATAAAGCCGAGTACGAAATGAAATTGTACAACCTCAACGACAGAATCAATGCGTTGATGTTCAACATTCAGAGAGGGATTTTGCAGGATAAAAAAATTGTTCTCGCTACACAAAAAGATGTTTACATCGTCAATATCAAAGAGATTGTTTTACTGGTTTCTGGAAGAAATTCAACTGAGTTCATTCTTGCTGACGGACGCACCATGGTAGTTATTAAAACCATCAAGGATTTTGAAGAAATGTTAAACTTTCATGGATTTTTCAGAGCACATCGTCAGTACCTTATCAATTTGCAGCACATAAAGTCGGTTGACAAAACAGGGCATGGAAAAGTAAGGCTTAATGGTGATATAGAAATCCCGTTGGCTGTAAGAAAAAAAGAAGAATTACTAAAAATTCTCTCGAAAATCTAACAAGAAATCAATACCACATTCTTTAACCAACAACAATAAAAAAGCCGGACAACCCGGCTATTTTTGTGGGCCCACCTGGACTTGAACCAGGGACCTACTGATTATGAGTCAGTTGCTCTAACCGACTGAGCTATAGGCCCTGAAAATGGCGCCACTTTCTGGCATTTTTCAGGCAGCAAAAATAATACATTTCCCAAAACACCAAGCAAAAAAATAACCGGCAAAAACCCAGGCGCACAAGTTTTGTGATGATTTAAAATTTTTAACAATATTTGCATCCGCACCAATACACTGATATTTTTGGGTCGCACACACAAGCAGTTTAAATAAGAAAAAAGTATTTACAGATGAGCCAAGCCAGCAAAATTAAAAATCTGATTTTCGATTTTGGGGGAGTGATTTACCAAATCGACCACAATAAACAAATACAATCGTTTCAGGCTCTTGGGTTGGATAATTTCGAACTGTTCTATTCACAGGCTATGCAAAAGCCTTTGTTTGCTGATTTTGAAAAAGGCTTGATTGCAGAAAATGATTTTCGCATGGAACTCAACAATATTTTGGGTTTGAATTTGCCTGCTCCAACCCTTGATGAAGCCTGGAACAGCATCCTGGTTGATTACATTGATGAAAGTGTTAACTTGTTGCTTACCTTAAGGAGCCGCTATCGGCTTTTTTTGTTGAGTAATACCAATTCTATTCATTATCAGGTATATACGGCTCAATTTAGAAAAAAACGAGGATTTGATTTTGAAAGCATTTTTGAAAAGGTTTTCTGGTCATTTCAAATTGCGAGGCGCAAGCCAGATTCGGAGGTTTATAAATTTGTTATTAACGATGGTCATATGAATCCAGATGAGTCGGTTTTTATAGACGACAGTGTACAAAACACAATTGCATCGACCCATGCCGGTTTGCCGGCTTATTGGTTGAGACCCGGAAAAAATTTAACAAATATTTTTGATGCAAAATCAGACCTGATCTTTGAGTAGTGGCTCGTCGCGTAATTGGGCAAATACAGCCTCAAGTGTGGTATTAATTTTTTCGATAATGGACGGTAATTGATCGAGGTTCGAAATTACGTTTTCGTATCTGTCAACCTTTCGAATGGTGTTGTACAACGTTTCAATTTTCATCATATCGAGCGAGGCCTTGAGTTTATGGGCACATCGTGAAAGTTTCTCGATATCGTTGGTAGTAAAACCTTCATTTAGTTCAAGGAGAATTTTTGGGGTCGATTCGAGAAAAATGTTTAGCATCATTCTTATTCCCTCAGCATCTCCCATCATAAGCGACAATTGGGTTATGTCGTAAAGTTTTTCTGCGCGCATGGGTTTAAATTTCTTTGTTTTTTAGCATACGATAAATTGTTGACTTTCCGATATCCAGTTTTTTAGCAACCCTCACAATATTGTTGTCGTATTTATCGAGGTAATATTTTATAATCCTTCGTGTGTATCCCTGCAAAGTATCATCCTGGTCGAGAAGAAAATCTGTGTTTCTATCGGGCGATGAAAATGAAATATCAGAATCATCAATGACATCACCATTCGACATCACCGCTGATAATTCCATGATTGCTTTCAACTCGCGTACATTACCGGGAAACGAATAAGACAATAATTTTTCCTGTGCGTTGTGCGATAGTGATTTTTTGGGAAGATTGTTCTCTTCACAAAAATCATCGACAAAAAATCTGGCCAATATTAAAATATCGTTTCCCCGCTCCTTTAAAGGAGGTAAAAAGATAGGCAAACCCAGCAGACGGTAATAAAGATCTTGTCTGAAACGGCCTTTCTGAACTTCTTCGGCAAGGTTTCGATGCGTGGCAACCACCAGTCGGGCTTCAACTTTTACAAGGCTGTGTCCGCCAATTCGCGTAAGTTCTTTTTCTTGTAAAACCCTCAGAAGTTTTGATTGCATGTTCAGATCCATTTCACCAATTTCATCAAGAAAAATGGTGCCTTTTCCGGCTTCCTCAAATTTTCCTATTTTCCGGTAATTGGCTCCCGTAAACGAACCTTTTTCGAATCCGAATAATTCACTTTCGATCAGGTCTTTGGGTATTGCCGAAACATTAATGGCAACAAATGGAAACTTGCTCCTGTTCGAGTTATAATGAATGGCTTTGGCTACGAGGTCTTTACCGGTACCGGTTTCACCAGTTATCGAAACAATGATGCTTGTTCCGATAGCCTTCTCAATCATGGTAAAAACTTTCTTTATTTCGGCGCTGTTACCTTTTATGATGTTGCCAAATGCATATTTTTTTCCGATTTCTTCCTTAAGAACGTCTATCTCTTTTTCGAGCTTAATTCTGTCACGGATATTTTTTAAGGCATTCCAAATTCTGTCCTTGGTTTCATCATCCTTTACAAAATAATCGTAGGCGCCTTCTTTTAATAGGTTAACAGCAGTTGAAACATCTTCCTGACCCGAAACAATAATTACCGGAACATCGGGGTAATTTTCCTTTACTTTTCGCAAAACCTCAAGTCCCGACATGTCTGGCAGAGAATAGTCAAGTGAAATTACAGAAGGGTTTTTGTAAAGATTATTCAATACCTCTTTTCCGGTTTCAAACTTTTCGACAACATAATCAGGATTCAGACTGATATGATATTTAAGCATTTCACCGTAAAAAGGATCATCTTCAACCACAAAAACCTTAAATGCACTCATAACAATTTTTTTTCAAAAATAGAAAAAACATTACATCATCTCAAAATGAGAAAATTAATTTTTCTGAAATTTTTCACATTTTTGAGAAATCCCAAGCTTTCATACAAAAACACCATGAAGCATCTCGAGTTAATAAATCTTAAATAATTGGTTTTTGCACCCCTGAAGATACTCTCTTTAATACATTTGTCACTTTTCAGACATATAAAATTTTACATACGTTTTTTAAGCGAAAGACATGAAGAAAATAAAGGTTGTAAATCCGGTTGTTGAACTCGATGGCGACGAAATGACCAGAATTATCTGGAAAATGATCAGGGAGAAACTTATTTTGCCTTACCTTGATCTTGAAATTAAGTATTTTGACCTGGGAATTCAAAACAGAGACTTAACATCTGACAGGGTTACGGTTGAAGCCGCCCAGGCAATCAATAAGTACAATGTAGGCATTAAATGTGCTACCATTACCCCCGATGAGAAACGAGTAGAAGAATTTGGACTTAAGGAAATGTATCGTTCTCCGAATGGCACCATCAGGAATATTCTGGATGGCACCGTTTTTCGTGAACCCATTCTCATCAACAACATACCCCGACTGGTTCCAGGATGGAAAGGCCCTATTTGTATCGGACGTCACGCCTTTGGCGATCAATACCGGGCTACAGACTTCCTGGTGAAAGGAAAAGGAAAACTTACCATAACTTTCACGCCAGATGATGGCTCACAACAACAAAGTTATCAGGTGTACAATTTCCAGGGTGATGGCGTAGCTTTGGCGATGTACAATACCGATGAATCGATAAGGGGATTTGCCAATGCCTGTTTCAACATGGCACTGCAAAAGCATTGGCCGCTTTATCTTTCGACCAAGAATACCATTCTTAAAAAATATGATGGCCGATTCAAGGATATTTTTCAGGAGGAGTTTGAAACGAATTACAAACAAAAGTTTGATGAAGCCGGAATAACCTACGAACATCGGCTGATCGATGATATGGTTGCGGCAGCATTAAAATGGGATGGTAATTTTGTTTGGGCCTGCAAAAATTACGATGGTGATGTACAATCGGACACTGTAGCACAGGGATTTGGATCGTTGGGATTGATGACCTCGGTTTTGATTACTCCTGATGGTAAAACCATGGAAGCAGAAGCTGCCCACGGGACGGTGACACGCCATTACAGGATGCATCAACAGGGAAAACCAACGTCAACCAACCCAATTGCATCGATTTTTGCCTGGACAAGGGGGCTTCATCACCGGGGAAAACTTGATGGAAACACCGAATTGATGAATTTCGCTCACACACTGGAACAGGTGTGCATCGAAACGGTTGAATCAGGAAAAATGACAAAAGACCTTGCTGTATTGATTTATGGCAACGATCTCAAACCTGACCATTACTTAAATACTGAAACATTTCTTGATGCTCTTGATGTTAAACTCCGTGAAAAAGCAGGCTAAAATGTTATTTTTGCAGCACTCATCAAAATTTGTATGTGGCTATAAATCATTAAATAAATCAACTTAAATTCAGATAACAAATGTCCAGTTTAAAAGAAAAATTGCGTGAAAAAATTGAACTGCATCGCCCCCGGACCAAACGCCTGGTTGAAGAATTTGGTGACGTGGTGGTTGATAAAGTTACAATAGGGCAAATAATAGGCGGTATGCGTGGTATAAAAAGCCTCGTAACAGATATTTCTTACCTCGATCCCAATGAAGGAATCAGGTACCGTGGCTTTACACTTCCCGAGGTTTTTGAAAAACTTCCAAAGCCAAAAAATGCTGAAATGCCTTACGTTGAAGGATTATTCTATCTATTATTAACAGGTGATATTCCAACCGAAAACGAAGTGCTTGATGTGGTGGATGAATTCAGGAAACGCAGAATTGTACCACGATATATTTATGAGGTTATCGATGCCCTTCCCTGCTGTTCGCACCCCATGACAATTTTTTCGGCAGCCATTCTAACCTTGCACCGCGAATCGTTTTTTGCAAAAAAGTACGCCGCAGGTATCAGCAAATATGAATTGTGGGACCCGATGTTTGAAGATTCTCTCAATTTGCTGGCAAAACTCCCGGAGATTGCATCCTATATTTATGCTAAACTTTACCGCGATGGCAAACGGATTCAATCAAACCCGAATCTTGACATTGGCGCCGATTTTGCCCACATGATGAACAAGCCAAAACCATATGATGATGTGGCGAGGTTGCATTTTATCATTCACAGTGATCACGAAAGCGGAAATGTCAGTGCGCATACGGGTCACCTCGTAGCCAGCTCTCTTGCTGACATTTACATGGCTATTTCATCCATGATAAACGGACTTGCCGGACCCCTTCATGGCCTTGCAAATCAGGAGTTTTTAAGATGGCTGCAAGATGTAAGAGACCGGATGGGAGATGAAATCCCGAGTGAAGACGAAATGAAACAATTTGTCTGGGATACACTGAACTCCGGACAGGTAATTCCTGGATATGGCCATGCTGTTCTCCGAAAAACCGACCCACGTTACAGTATTCAGCGTGAATTTTGCCTGAAACACATGCCCGATGATGTTTTGTTTAAATACGTTGAAATGCTTTACAAGGTAGTTCCCCCAATTCTGCGCGAGCACGGGAAAGCCAAAAACCCCTGGCCAAACCTCGACGCACAAACCGGTGTTATTCAGTGGCACTACGGAATTACTGAATATGATTTTTACACAGTACTTTTTGGTATCGGAAGATCAATTGGTATTGCCGCCAACATCATTTGGGACAGGGCTTTGCTTTATCCTCTCGAACGCCCTAAGTCGATAACAACCGAAATGTTAGAACGCATTGCCGGCATCGTTCCCGACAAAAAATAGCCCGGGATAAAAGTATTTTATGCAAAAAAGAGTTCTCTTACGGGAACTCTTTTTTTTCAAAATCAAATAAACATTTATGGTCGAACAATTTGAAATATTGTTGCCCTCTTTCAGGCGAGGAATTCATCCAATAGGACATTTTATTCAAAATCAAATCACAAACCTACCCCTGAATGGGCTGATGAATGTGTTTATTAAACACACCTCGGCCGGTCTCATTATATCTGAAAATGCTGATCCGGATGTATGCAGCGACCTCGAAACCTACCTCGACAAAGCAGTTCCCGAAAAACAATCGTGGTATCAGCACACCATCGAAGGCCCCGACGACATGCCTGCCCACATCAAATCTATTTTAACCGGACAGTCACTCACCATCCCAATAACTAATGGCAGACTCAATTTAGGAACCTGGCAGGGAATATTTTTATGTGAATTCCGAAATCATGCTTCCCGGCGAAAACTGGTCATAACCATTTTCAGCTAAATCAGGTGTTACAATACCAGGTTTTGTAAACGCCGTGTTAATGATTGATTTCACGCAGACAATTTTTTGAAAATGAAATCAGTTCAGGAAAAAATACCATAAAATCCTGATGCAACTCATTGTAATGATTTTTCAGGTCGATGACACCATTTTCGAATCCGGTGTGAAATTTTGTTCTGTGTGACATGCCCATCAATGCAAGACCAACATTTTCAATCTTTTCGTACGAGGCCAGCCAGTTGCCTGCTGCCATGGCCGGAAGTATTCTTTTCATCCTTCCCGGCATAATAAAATAATACCTGAACAGGGTTTGATAGGATTTTCTGGTAAAATCCTGCAGTTTTTCAGGTGAGAAAAGATGCCAGTTGGCCGCCAGGTAATGATCGTAAAACATGTCGATAACCACACCCGTCCATTTTTTATAATTTATCCTTACGCGTGCCTTGCTTCTTTCAACAACAGGATGAAGATCAGTAAATTCATCAATTTTCCTGTGCAGCCTGATCCCTTCCTGAATCTTTGGGCTAAAATTGTGAATTTGCCGGCCTTTAACTGCGTCGGCAATGAAATTTCCAACCATAATTTCCTCGTATTCAAACGAAAGGTATAAATGGGCCAGGTAGTTCATTGTGTTGGAATAATGCTTTAGTGGCTGGTTTTTTTAGTTTCGAAGTAATGCTTCATTAGCTTTTGTGCAGCAATGTAGGAACTTATTTTATTGTCCAGCAGATGCGCTTCCAATTCCAAGACAAGTTTTTTGATATCGGGATTTGAATAAAAATCTGACAACAGGCTCTCTTTCACCGCCTCCAGCATGATCAACCTTTTCTGTTCCTGCCGCTTTTCAGTAAAATAGCCGTTTTCGTGTGTAAAAGCAATGTATTGCTGAATGGTTTGCCAAACCTGGTCAATGCCTTCTTTTGTTCGGGCTGAACAGGTTCCTACTGTTGGAACCCAGCCCGAAGGAGCCGGTGGAAACAAGTGTAGGGCATTTCTGTACTCTGCACGTGCCTGGCTGGCTTTCAACACATTATCACCGTCGGCTTTATTAATAAAAATCGAATCGGCCATTTCCATGATCCCTCTTTTGATGCCCTGAAGCTCGTCGCCAGCACCCGCAAGCATCAGCAAAAGGAAAAAATCGACCATCGAATACACGGCAGTTTCTGATTGTCCAACGCCGACAGTTTCAACAAAAATTACATCAAAACCAGCGGCTTCGCATAAAATAATCGACTCCCTGGTTTTTCGGGCTACGCCACCCAACGACCCTGCAGAAGGCGAAGGACGGATGAAAGCGTTCTCGTCGGTCGAAAGTTCCTCCATGCGGGTTTTATCCCCCAAAATACTGCCTTTCGTGCGGCTGCTGCTTGGATCGATGGCCAACACCGCCAGTTTATGCCCTGCAGAGGTGACATGTTTTCCCAATGCTTCGATAAAGGTACTTTTTCCAACACCCGGAACCCCCGTGATGCCAATCCTGACCGACTTTCCTGAGAATGGGAGACACTTTTCGATAACCTCCTGAGCCAACACCTGGTGTGAAGGATGAACACTCTCGGTGAGGGTGATTGCCTGGCTGAGCAAAATCCGGTTGCCCTGAACGATTCCCCGAAAATAATCCTCCGAAGGCAAAAGCGCCTTTTTTACCTTTTTAAACCGCTCAATGGCAGTTTGGTTAACCGATTCCGGCGGCTCAATTCCATCGTTTACCTTCAGCGCTGAATCATGATTTTTGTGATTTTCATCCATCATTCTGCAGTTGTTTTTAAATCACAAAAATAGGGTTAAAAAAATAACCTTCACGTTCGCCTTTTTCCCAAAAGTTCTTACTTTTGCAGCCCGAAACACTACTCTCTGTAGCTCAGTTGGTAGAGCAGATGACTCTTAATCATCGGGCCCCAGGTTCGAGTCCTGGCAGGGAGACAGATAATCAGCCACTTACAGGCAATTTTGTGAGTGGCTTTTTTCGTTTTACAGAATGCATGTTTTGAAGTCATCAAAGCGGGAAAAAGCATTAAAACCAAAGAAAACTTGCTGAATTCCGGCTTTGTCAACCCATTCATCATTTAAAATTTTCTGCATCTTATGAATAATTTACTTCTCAAAATCAATGAAAGCCTGAACGATCCCCGCTCGGCAGCACTGTGCATTGTTGCCCGCAACAGTGGATCGGTTCCTGGTAAGGTGGGTGCTAAAATGATTGTTTATGGCGATGGCAGCATAGAGGGTACTGTAGGTGGCGGCGGTGTTGAAAAACGCACAATCGAAGAAGCGCTGAAAATCATAATAACTAAATCACCGCAACTCATCGAATTCAACCTTCAGCAGGATTTTGGCATGACCTGCGGAGGTGCGGTAAGTATTTACATCGAACCATTAGCCAAGCCTTGCAGGCTCTATATTTTTGGCGCGGGCCATATTGGCAAAATCCTTGCCCGTTATGCTACCGAAATGGATTTTGAAACCTGGCTGATTGATTGGCGAAAAGAAATGCTTGAAGATAAAGGCCTTAACCGGTGTCAGAAAATTTGCAAACCCTACCTCGATGCTATCAATGAAATAGCGTTCGACCAGGAAAGCTACATTGTAATTGTAACTCCCAATCACGAGATGGACGAAAATGTGCTTGCTGCTGTCGGAAAAAAAGATGTTGCCTACATCGGATTAATTGGCAGCAAAAGGAAAATAGAAGCCCTTACTAAAAAGTTTTTACTCGAAAACATCCTCACCCGTGAAGAACTGGATCGGGTGAACATGCCTATTGGGATAAAATTTAATGCGATAACGCCTGCTGAAATTGCCATTAGCATTTTAGCTAAGTTGATTGATGTAAAAAACAGCCGTTCAGCGGTTTAATATTTTTACTGTTCATACAGTTTAGGTCTTGTTGAATAAATAATTCCTGTAATCCTCAGGGGTATTGATGTTTCGGAGGATGAAATCATCTTCGGCTTCGAATATTTTTTTTGGAAATTGCTGTAAAAACTCCTGAAGAGTAATCTCCAGATCAATCCCGGATAAAATTTTGTTTATAACAATTTCGGGCAGCAACACGGGGTGACCTCCCAATCCATTAAATTCGGGCGAGCACCAGGTATCATGATCTCCCGATGCAAATATTTTTTTTATTGTTCCGGAATCAATAAACGGATTGTCAACATTTTGAATAAAACAAAACTGACTGTTACCAACTTCTTTTAAACCTAAGGTCACTGAATAAGTCCTCCCCCACTCGGGATGTTGGTTCAGCACAAATTTTACACCCGGATAATTTCCAAAAGGCTTACAATGCGGTAAAACTTGCTTGTTAACAGTACAAATAATCTTTTCGCACCCGGCAGCAAGGTATTCCTGAATGATTTTTTCGAGAAAGGTTTTGGATTTGTCCCACATCAGCAGCGCTTTTGGCTGACCCATCCGTTCAGACAGTCCGGAGGCCAGAATTATAGCCGAAAATGATTGGCGGGTGTGATCCAGGTTCATATTTATTATCAGGTTGTTAAGTTGGAGTAATTGTTAAGAAAGGTATTGTTTTATTTATTTTTCAACCGTTTCCAAACATCTTTGCCAACTGAAAATTTTGTTAGTCCCTCAAAATACAAATTTTCCTGGCACAGTATTGGAACAAATGGTACCCGGTACCAGCCTGTCCCACAATTTCAAATGCAGTTTCAGGATCGGTAATTTGTGTTGCACCCACCAGGTTTACTTTGTTTTGAAATAAAAAATCGGGAATCAGACTGCTTGAAGGGCCTGTCACAATTAGTTGGGTGTTTGGCGAAACCACTGACAGCAGCCCGTCGATGGTGTTGTTTACCAGGGTCAGCCCGGTGATAATGACCACATCAGAAACAGGAATAACCTGGTGATAATCACCTGCAGGAACAAAGTACTTTTTATGCCCGTCGGAAAGCGCATTTTTATCAAATTCAAGTACATACAACTGGTTACCAGTGCCTGAAATTTTTTGTATGTAAGAATGAAATGCTCCCACAACTGTGATTGTTTTCCCGGGGGCAAGGTCAACCAAATCGATAGGATCAGCATTTTCAATCACTTTGTACCTGCCGTTTGTGATAATCGTGGACGAAACCGCATTTAAAACAGCAATTCTCAGCGTGTTGACAATCCCTGAATTTTTCGGGGTTTCAAACAGTTTACTTACTTTTCTGCCAATAATTTGGTTAGGGGAAAAATCGCTGAAATCGCGTTTTTTCTTTACACAGTGAGGCGATTCATCCGGTAAGGTACCAGCCACTCCTGTACTTCTGTCCGAAAGTTTTACTGCCGTGAGATAAAGGCCAATCCTGACTTCGGCTATTGTCAGGTTTTCAATCAGGTGGCTGTACATGGTTTTTAACAACGAATACGTATCTTCCAATATCATTTCCTGAAAAGCTTTTAAAATTACATTTCCTTTTTAAAATAAAAACACGGGTTCAAATTAATTTATTAAATATCAGTAACATATAACCAGGTTCAACATTGCGGAAACTAAACTCAACTATTTTTAACCTGTGGCGAAAGTAACGACATTAACTATTCTTACCTCATAAAAATGAGTTTTTGTAATATGGAAATTTTTGAATTTACCATGATATTTTATTGGTAATCTTATTGTTAATATTTCGCGAATAGCAGAAAATGAAATTATGCCAGCATTTTGGCTGTTTTTTTTCTATTATTGTGAAACCAAACCTAACCACTATGCAAAATAATTCGGACCGGTTTCTGAATGTTTTCAACGCCATCGAGCGGCATTTACAGCTTAAATACAACAACGGGGCTTTTGCACCCTTTCGGTCGATTTTGAAAACAGCCGCAGCCAAAGACATGATTTTCAGACGTTACCAGGAAGATTTGTTTGTTTTTGGAGATTTGAGGAATGTGCTTGTTCACAGCGATCGTTTTGGTGGGCGCACCATTGCCGAACCCCTGGATGAAATCGTTGAAGAAATTGAAAGTATCTGGCATTTAATTCAAAACCCCGACCGCGTAACGATTTTCGAAAGGGAAATACATTATTGTTATTGGGAAGATAAGCTCGAAAAAGCGCTTCAACTCATGAAAAAGTACAAAATCCTGCAGGTTCCGGTTATTGAAAACGGTTTGATAAAAGAAGTTTTAACAGGAAATCACATAGCTTTCTGGCTGGCAGGTCAGGATTTGGTTACCATTTCAGAAACGAAAATATCACAGGTTTTGCTTCAGGCTGAATACAGGAATAATTTTACAATAATTCCGCGCAATCTTTCGGTGTATGAAGCAGCCGAAATCAGTAAAAATTCTTTTAAACAGGAGCCGAAAAACCGGTATTACGATGCGTTGATCATCACCAAAAATGGCAGGGCTCACGAAAAAATGACGGGGATTATCGTCATGAAAGATATTGCCGGGTACATTCTCGATTAAACAGATTATTCATCGCGCAAAGCATCGATAGGCCTTACCCTGACGGCTCTCCTTGCGGGAATAAGACCGGCAATGGCGCCTGAAACAATCAGGATGACAAGGGCGGTGACAGCAATTTGAAAATCGACTTCCGGGCTTTTAAACATTTGGTTATCCACATTAAATTTTACCAGGGCAAAATTAATTCCTTCCACCA
>CALFEP010000288.1 GCA_937950125.1 uncultured Bacteroidota bacterium | reverse complement strand
GACAAAAAAAATCCCTGTGATACAATGAATTACCACAGGGATTTTTATTTTGGTTCCTAAAAAACTTACCAATTCCGGCCTGAAAGTTCTTTGGGAATTCTGCCATTCTTAATGGCTTCGGAGCGTAACCGGCGGCCAACAATTCTTTCGACCATTCGACCAATTTCCAGTACCTTATCAATATTCAACCCTGTGTCGATGCCCATTTCGTCCATCATCACCACCATGTCTTCAGTCGAAACAAGGCCAACAATGTTTGGGTCTTTGTAATAATATGCTCCAGTTCCCGAAACCGGCACACCATCAACAAAATTGGCAGGTTGTCCACCAATTCCTCCCATGGTCGATTCAAAATTTGTCATTCCGGCCTGCAGGGCAGCCAACACATTGGCTAATCCCCAACCACGTGTTGTGTGGAAATGTACGATTTGCTTTTCGGGATTATCCACAGCGTCGAGCAGCATCGAATAATACTTGTAAACCCTGTCCGGGGAAGCAGAGCCGTCGTGATCGGCATGTTCTACGTCGGTCGCACCGATTTCGAACCAACGTTTTGTAAATTCGATGGCCTTACCCATCTCGGTCGGTCCTTCGATGGGGCAGCCCCAAATGGTGCTCACAGTTCCGTTTACGGCCAATCCGGCATCGCGGGCTTTCTGAACCCATTCTTCGCTCATCTTCCAGTATTCGGCCAACGACAAGCCAGAATTGGTCTTTTGGTGTGATTCGGAGGTTGAGACCATCAGCAGAATTCTGTCCGGACCCCAGCCTTCCTGTTTCGCCTGAATAGCCCGCTCAATGGCCTTTTCGCGGATTGTGATGGCTGTTAATGATACTCCGGGTAGCTGCTGCTTTACCACTTTGCTGTTTCTCAGTTTTTTAAAGAGCTCGTCGGAATCTTTAAACTGAGGCATCCCCTTAGGATTACCAAAATTTGTTACTTCGATGTGTTTAAAACCAGCCAGAATCAACTGTTCTGATAGCCAAAGCTTTGCTTCGGTGGGAATAAACTTTTCTTCGTGCTGAAAACCGTCCCTGACGGTTATGTCGCCAATAGTTACTTTTTTTGGATAGTTCATAGTTTAAATTTATTAAATGTTTGTAATTATTTGATTTTCTGCATTTAGAATATCAACATCAGAATTATTCTTGTCTTCGACATATACACCATACAATCAATGAGTTGCCGGTCAGTCATTATTCGCCCAAAATACCGATAAATCCATCCAGCGATTCAGGATTGCGAAGCGCATCACGGTTGAGTACATCCTCACCATGAATGATTTTCTTCACTGCTACTTCAACCTTTTTGCCGTTTAAGGTGTAAGGAATGTCCATTACTTTTTTGATGATAGCCGGAACATGCCGTGGGCTGCAGTTTGTACGGATGTTAGTCTTTATTTTTCCAATCAGGTCTTCTGTAAGGAAAAAACCTGACCTGAGTTTCACAAAAAGCACAACCCGTTCATCACCTTGATATTGCTGGCCAACAATCACTGAATCTTCAATTTCATCCATGATTTCGACCACGCTGTAAATTTCGGCTGTGCCAATCCTGACACCTCCAGGATTGAGTGTCGCATCCGATCTTCCGAACATGGTAACACCGCCATGGTCGCTTATTACGATGTAATCGCCATGATGCCAGATATTTGGATAAACCTCAAAATAGGCTTTGTGATATTTTTTACCTTCCGGATCGTTCCAGAAAAACACAGGCATGGAAGGAAAAGGTGTTTTACAAACCAACTCTCCCTTTTGATTCCTGATTGACCTACCACTTCCATCAAAACAGTCGACGTTCATACCCAGCCCACTACACTGAATTTCACCCAGGTAAACCGGTAACAATGGATTGCCAAGTACAAAACATGAAATTATGTCGGTTCCTCCTGCGATGGACGAAAGTTGAACATCGGTTTTCCAATCGCGGTAAACGTATTCAAAACTTTCGTTTGTTAATGGCGAACCTGTACTGGTAATAACCCGGAGTTTTGGAAATGTTGAAATCTGCCGGGGTTTTACACCAGCGTCCTCAAGCGAGGCAATGTATTTTGCGCTTGTTCCAAAAATAGTGATTCCAAGTTCATCAGCCATTTTGAGCAAAGCATCCGGCGATGGGTAAAACGGGTTTCCATCAAAAAGCACCAAGGTTGAACCTACTGCAAGGCTGCTCACCACCCAGTTCCACATCATCCAACCGCAGGTTGTAAAATAAAAAATTGTATCATCGGGTGTCAAATCGCAGTGCAGGCGCAATTCTTTCAGGTGCTGAATAAGGGTTCCACCCGCCGAATGAACAATGCTTTTTGGCAGGCCGGTGGTTCCAGAAGAATACATGATGTAAAGCGGGTGATCAAACGGAAGTTGCTCAAAATGAATTGATCCGGCATCTTGCCCGAAATCTTCCCATCGCATGGAATTATTTATCCCCGCGGTGTTTACTTTTCCTGTAAAGTTGACGAGAACGACTTTTTCGACAGATGGCAAATGATCCAGAATTCCTGTCAGCTTTTCCTGTGAATCGAATTGTTTTCCATTGTAAAAATAGCCATCAGCGGCAAAAATCACCTTTGGTTCTATCTGGCTGAAGCGATCCAAAACACCTTTTATTCCAAAATCGGGCGATGATGACGACCATATAGCGCCGATTGATGCTGTTGCAAGCATGGCAATTACCGTTTCCGGAATATTCGGCATGAAAGCCCCTACCCTGTCTCCTTTACCGACGCCTTGTTTTTTCAATCCTTCGGCAATACGACTTACTTCTTCAAAAAGTTCATCCCGGCTAAACCTTCGTTCCTTCCCGGTTTCACCCCTAAAAATAATGGCAGATTTTTCGCCACGGTGCTGCAACAGGTTTTCAGCAAAATTTAACCGGGCGCCCTGATACCATTTTGCGCCAGGCATTTTCAGAGCATCATCAACAACCGATGTAAATGGCTGCGAATGAATAATTTTGGAATAATCCCAGAATTCTGCCCAAAATTCTGCTGGTTGTTCAACACTCCATTTGTGCATCGCAGTATAATCTGCTCCTGAAAGCTTGTATTTCTTTGCAGCAATCTGCAGAAAATCAAACATCTGAGATTGGGTAGTAGTCTCCAGGTTGGGTTGCCAAAGCATTTTTGTCATAGTCATCGGGTTTTGTGTATTCAGGAATGAAATTTATCCTTTTCCCATTTAACAGGGTTGTTTTTGATATAATTTTTTATTTGCCAATAGGCGACATCGTTGCGAATAATCCGGTCGTTATAATTCAATTGCCAAAGGCGGTTATTTTTGTTGTATTTTGGAATTTGAAGGTGATGCAAATCGATGAAATCATCGATTAAAGTAGTGGTTGCCGATTTAAATCCAGCCATGAATGAAGAAATAGAATGAGGCGGGCGATGGGGTATGGAATGCGGGGAAT
>CALFEP010000287.1 GCA_937950125.1 uncultured Bacteroidota bacterium | reverse complement strand
TAGATGAAAATGGCCAAAGAAAATGCGGTGGCGCTGATTTTTGGCAAGACACCGCAAATATCATTTTTCCTTTGTTCAAAGACAATACGCAAACACCTAATGTTAAGGAAGGTTTTGCGTATGCTGAGGTGATACAATTCAGAATATTTTCCTGGGCCACAGGCAAAGATTATGTTGTTGATGTAATTGGTTTTGATACCCAAAACTATCCATCAACAAATAAATGGTACCCTTTGGGATTATCCTGTATTACCAATATGCAGGCACTCGAAACCATTGATTTCTACATCAGTGCATCGGAGAATCCGGTTTGTTATCCTGGCCAGTTATCATTGAGTGCCCAAGAGTTTATCGGTAATGGCGGACCTTACACTTTTAACTGGACAAGCGACCCATCAGGCTTCATGTCATCATTACAAAATCCTCCAGCGTTCACCCCAACTGAAACCAAAACTTATTATCTTACCGTGACAGGAGGAGCTGCCTCATCAAGTAATCAAATAACAATACCGGTCAATTACGAACCAACTGTGAGCGTTGGGGCTGGTGGAACCATTTGTGGAAATCAAACCATCAGCTTGCAAGGTACTGCAGCAAACTATCAAAGTCTTTTCTGGAGTAGTTCGGGTGATGGAACCTTTTCCGGACAGGGGGAGTTGAATGGTGTGTACTATCCAGGGCCGGGAGACAATGGTAATATCACAGTCACCCTTTCGGCAAATCCTTTGGAAGCTTGTTCTGTTGTTGCAAGTGACGATGTTTTGGTTAATGTTATACACGTCCCTGCAGTTAATTTGGGTGAGGATATTTCCGTTTGCGGCAGCGATCAGATAATTTTAAATTCAAATGCTCAGTATTTTACTGCTATCAGTTGGACAACAAGTGGTAGTGGTACTTTTGGTTCACCCAACAGTGCAACTACAGAATATTTCCCATCATTAACGGATAGAACCGCGGGAAATATTGTAACCATAACGGTAACTTGTAATCCCTTATCTGGTTGTATTGGTTTGGCAAGTGATGAAAAGAAGCTCACTTTTATTTCATCAGGTCCAACCTGCAACTGTCCGTCAAGCCGCACTAAGTGTGAAAACCAGCCTATTCCCACAAGCGGAACCGCTTCCAATTACAGCAGTATTTTATGGACAACCGCCGGTGACGGGACATTTGCAAATCCAAATGTTTTCAATACGAATTATTATGCCGGGACGAACGACATAAAAAACGGACAGGTAGCCCTGACACTAAATGCTTTTCCGTTAAGTCCCTGTCAGACACCTGCAACAAAAGTGATGATGGCCTATCTATCTCCGTTACCGAAAATTTATGCCGGATCTAATGCTACTATAAGTAAGGAAGATCCTTATTATCAAATACCTGACGATTCTGCCACGATGTGTACCAGTTTTTTATGGTCAACAGGTGGAGATGGGACTTTTTCTTCATTAACAGCGCATCAGCCGAAGTACTATCCGGGTACCCTGGATAAATCCATTGGACAGGTAACACTTACGATTACAGGTTATCCCATATCACCATGCACTACAAGCGTTTTGGATGAAATGGTTTTAACAATCAGCGATTCTAACCCTGTGGATGCAGGCGCCGACCAGACAATCTGTGGAATTGAACCTGTTGAACTTTATGCCACAACGGTAAATCCTGTTTCATACGTCATGTGGGTTACTTCCGGAAATGGTACTTTTGAAGACGAGACAAGCCTTGCAACTATTTATTTTCCAGACGCCTTGGATTATTCCAACGGTACGGTTACACTCACTGTGGAAGTAATGGAAAGTGCGAATCCGGGAGTAATAATCAGCGATTCGCTTTCGGTTTTTCTTCAAAAACCACCAACCGCCTTTGCCGGAGATGATGTGACAATTTGTTTGACACCTTCGATTCCTCTGGCAGCTAATGCGACAAATTATTCATCATTGCAATGGACAAGTTCAGGAAATGGTACATTCTCAAATCCAAACAGCACCTCAACCAATTATTCCTTTTGTGTTGGCGATATTGAAAACGGACACGTCACCCTGACATTTACGGCATTTCCGATTTCTCCCTGCGTTATTGCAGCAACAGACACAAAAACAGTAATCATGGTGAAACCTCCTGTAATAAATGCAGGTATCGATGCCTCCGTTTGCCAGGGACAAGGTTTTAACTTAAATGGCAGTGCCACATTTTATCAAACCATTAGTTGGGCAACTACCGGCGATGGGACTTTTTCAAATCCAGCCATTTTGAACCCGGTTTATACACCAGGTGTTCAGGATAATAATAATGGAAGTGTTATTTTAACGCTGACGGGTACTGCTCTGACACCCTGCACTCAACCAACCAACGATGCTTTATTGCTAACCATATTAAAAAACCCAACCGCAGATGCAGGACCGAGTGTTCAGATTTGCTCAGGTCAATCATCCGTTCCTTTGTCGGGGGTTGCCAGCAATTATTCAACCGTAAACTGGACCACGTCCGGCGACGGGTCATTCAGCAACAGCGCCAACTTGCTGACATCGTATTTTACAGGAACCAATGATAAAAATTCTGGTTCTGTGACACTGACCCTTACGGCCAACCCTGTTTCACCATGCAACATCAGCCAGAATGATGCTTTGGTTATCAGCATTCAAAAAGCACCAGAAGCTTATGCTGGCGCCAACGATACTATTGCAGATGAAAACATCGACACATATTGTCTGGCAGGTGCATATGTTAATTTTGCAAGTGGTTCGTTATGGGTGACAAGTGGTAACGGTGCATTTTTTGACCCGACACTGGTTTCAACCTGTTATCTGCGGAGCGCAGAGGATTTGGCCCAGGGGTATGTCTTTCTTACCCTTACCGCATCTCCAATCACGCCTTGTTCGGTGAGTTATTCAGATGATATGAAACTGACTTTTTTGAAAGATTGTGATGATGCTGTTGCAAATGCCGGAATTGACAAAACATTGTGCGTTACCGACGATGTTTTATTGAACGGAACAACCCAGTATTCTGGCTCTTCACTTTGGGCAACATCGGGTGATGGATCGTTTGATGATGCATCTTCATTGGTTGCTGAGTATTTCCCCGGAAATTCAGACCTTTCGACGGGTAGCGTCTTGTTAACCCTTACCGCTTTTTCAAACCAGAATTGCAATGACGGTAAAGATACCGTTCAGATAAATTTATTTCAAACCCCAACGGTTGATGCAGGCGCCAATGCTTCCATCTGCCAGCCTGGAACACATCAATTGTTAGGCACAGCGCAAAACTCTTCGGCTGTGTCGTGGTCAACCTCCGGCAACGGAACTTTCAGTTCGGTAAACTCATTAACTCCGGTTTATACTCCCGGAACATCTGATAACAATTTAGGAAGTGTAACTTTGACTATCACAGCCTCAGCCATTTCACCATGCAGCATTGGGACAAGTGATTTTATGGTTTTAACGATTCAAAAGCCCCCAACAGCCAATGCTGGTGCTGATCAAATTGTCTGTCAGAATAATTCAAAAACCATAAACGGAACTGCAGCAAACTATTCAAGTGTACAATGGACATCATCAGGAAGTGGAACCTTTAGTGCAGCTACTTCATTGACAACAAATTATACTCCCGGAAGCGCCGACATTACCAATGGGAATGTTACGCTGACATTAACTGCCTATCCCAATTCGCCTTGTACAGTCAACGCAGTTGACCAAATGATCCTTGCCATAAGAAAGCTGCCAACTGCAAATGCCGGCGCCGACAAAACCATTTGTCAGACAGAAACTACGCAACTTACAGGAACCGCAACAAATTATCAGTCGGTGTTTTGGTCCACATCCGGAAATGGTACTTTCAATCCACAAAACGCTCTAAATACAGTATATTCACCAGGAAGCACCGACATTCAAAATGGAACTGTGACGATTACCTTAACAGCCAATGCCGTTACTCCCTGCACAGTTCCAACAACCGATCAGATGGTTCTGACAATAAACAGAATACCATCTGTGGATGCCGGATCGGATGGCACTATTTGTGAAAACACTACTCACCAGCTAAATGGTATTGCAGCAGACTATAATACAGTGAGTTGGACCAGTTCAGGAAATGGATCATTCAGCAATCCGAATAGTTTGAATGCTATTTATACGCCTGGCTCAATCGATAAAACTTCCGGATCAGTAACCCTTACACTTACAGCTACACCCAAAAACAATTGTGGCACAACAGTAACTGATTCAAAAATTCTTACAATATCAAAACTACCTTTTGTAGAAGCTGGAAATAATGGCACAATTTGTCAAACATCATCCCATCAGTTGTCGGGAACTGCCTCCAACTATGAAACTGTTTATTGGTCAACTTCAGGAAACGGACTTTTTGGTTCGACAAGCTCACTGAACACCAGTTATACTCCAGGTTCTGCCGAAACCGAACTTGGGACGGTTACTTTAACCCTGACTGCTTCACCTGTTAACCCTTGTGCTGTATCGGGTTCAGATAATCTGATTCTCACCATTATCAAAACACCTGCTGTGAATGTAGGCACTGATGCAACGATTTGTGAAACCTCAACCCACAACCTTGTGGCTTCAGCCAGCAACCACAATGGGTTTACCTGGTCAACTTCGGGAGATGGTACGTTTTCAGGTGTATCAACATTAAGCCCTATTTATACACCCGGTTCTCTTGACAAATCAAATGGATCAGTCATCATAACGCTCACTGCAAATCCAATATCACCATGTTCATTACCGGTTTCTGATGATAAAACATTGATAATTATAAAATCACCAGTCGTGAACGCAGGTAATGATGCCACGGTTTGTCAGGGTTCCGACCATGTTTTAGATGGTTCTGCTTCAAATTATTCTTCCATTCAATGGACTACCAACAGAAATGGAACGTTTAGTAATCCGGTTGCATTAAATCCGGTTTACACGCCAGGCACGCTGGATATCAGCAATGGAAATGCAACTCTGACGCTTACAGCAACACCGATATCACCGTGCACCGTGAACGTAGCCGATAACCTGTTGCTGACAATTCAAAAAACACCTGTTGCAAATGCAGGGACAGATCAAACCCTGTGTCAACCGACAACAGTTACTCTTACAGGAGCAAGCGCTTCAAATTCACTGAACCTGTTGTGGACAACCAATGGAAATGGCACGTTCAACAATGCAACAATAATTAATCCGGTTTATACCTTCGGAACGTCCGATACTGATTCAGTCTCTCTTACTCTGACAGCTTATCCCTTCCAGTCATGTGCAACATCGTATTCAGATATTAAAAGAATAATTATCCAAAAAACAGCAACCGCAAATGCAGGGGCTGATGTAACTGTATGTCAGTACGATAATGTTCCGCTTGAAGGAATTGCAACCAATTACACGAGCATTGTCTGGTCAACCAACAGAAATGGAACCTTTGATAATCCTAACAGTTTGATTACCACTTATAATCCCGGCAGCTCCGATGTGAATGTAGGAATTGCTACCATTACACTGAAAGCATTTTCAATCGCACCTTGTACAGGTTCCGTTAGTGATACCAGGTTATTGACGATTAAAAAAGCGCCAACCGCAAATGCCGGACTCGACGCCACAATTTGTGAAGGAAGTTACCGCCAGCTTTCTGGGAGTGTTACCAATCAGACAAGCTTTTTCTGGAGTACAACCGGAGATGGTACCTTTAGCAGCACAATCAGCTTAACTGGCAGGTATTATCCTGGACTCGGAGATATCTCAAATGGGTCTGTCACCTTAATGCTTACAGCAAACGGAAATTCGCCATGTGCGCCCGCCATCGATATGATGATTTTGAACATAAACAGAAATGCGACTGTTAATGCCGGGGATGATTTGACTGTTTGTGCCGATCTTCTAACGGTTCAGCTATCAGGAGTTGCCACCTATTATTCCAATGTCCTTTGGACTACGGGTGGTGATGGAACCTTTAGCAATGCTGGAACACTTACACCCGGGTACTTTCCTGGGCCAGGTGATAAAACTACTGGTTTTGCGACACTTACACTTACCGCCAATGGTCTTTCACCATGTGTGAACAAAACCGACCAGGTTAAAATTAGCTTTAGAAAAGCACCCGTTGCAATAGCCGGAAATGATGCAACAATAAATGAAACCTCCACTCAATACCATCTTATAGGGGCGTCAGTGGCCAATGAAAGTAGCTATCAGTGGTTGACAAGTGGTGAGGGTTCATTTTCAGGATCAACAGCGAACAATACGAACTACAACATACACCCTAACGATAAAAATATCAGCCCCTTAACGCTTACTCTTATTGCAAATCCCATAAGCCCTTGTTCTGCAAGTGATGAAGATTTCATGGTTTTATCGTTTTTTGCCACCTGTCAGGATGCTATTGCTGAAGCTGGCAACGATGCCACTGTTTGTGAAACAGAACCGGTTGAATTAAATGGCGCTGTTCAAAATTCTGCCTCAGTCCAATGGACTACTATACAGGGAGATGGAACTTTTGGGAATTCTTCCTCATTGTCAACCGTCTATTATCCTGGTGAAAATGATGTTATTGCTGGATTTGTCACCCTTTGCCTTACAGCCTTTGCTTCGGAAGGATGTTCAGATGGATCAGACTGTGTTCAGATCAATTTCAGTAAATCGCCCGTAGCTGAAGCAGGAAATGATGCCACGGTTTGTCAAACTGGCACACATCTGTTGACTGGCGTAGCCAGTTTTTATTCCTCGCTATCCTGGTCCACAAATGGCGATGGAACCTTTAGTTCGACAAACTCACTGACAACATCTTACACTCCCGGAACTACTGACATCACCAACGAAATGGCAACGCTAACGCTTACTGTGGGAGCACAGTCACCCTGCGAAGTTCCTGCAACTGATGATTTGTATCTTGTCATTCAAAAATCACCCACGGCTTATGCAGGCGCCGATGCTGCCATCTGTCAAAATAAAACACTGCAATTAAATGGTTCAGCATCAGATTATTCAGCGATAGAGTGGTTAACATCAGGAGATGGAACTTATCTTTTGATAAGTTCGCTCAATCCCGTTTATTTACCGGGAAATTCTGACAAAATCACAGGCATCGTTACCCTTACCCTGACTGCATCAGCTGTTTCACCATGTGAAGTGTCGGCCATTGATGATTTGCTTTTAACAATTCAAAAATTACCCACGGTAAGTGCAGGAAACGATGCCGTAGTTTGTGAAAATGAGATAATAAATATTTCAGGAACGGCAACCAATTACCTGTCTGTTCTTTGGTCGGCCACTGGTGACGGAACCTTTGAAAATAGTGGAGAATTGAACACCTCTTATACTCCTGGTGCGCTGGATCTTCAGAATGGAAGTGTAAAACTTTATTTTACAGCATATCCGTTACAACCATGCCTCACCTATGCTACAGATGACAAAACACTATCTTTTGCAAAACCTTCGACAGCCGATGCAGGCGCCGACAGGACCATTTGCGAAAGCGACCACGTTTTACTTGAAGCGACCGCCGGTAACTTTTCAACCATACTTTGGGAAACCTCGGGAGATGGTTCCTTTGATGATCCGGCCATTTTAAATCCATATTATTATCCCGGCGCAACTGATATTGCTGCTGGAATGGTGACACTGACGCTGACCACCGAAGGCCAGGCGCCGTGCACACCCGCTGTTGATAATGTGACGCTGACCATTCAGCAATTGCCATCAGTAAATGCCGGAGAGGAAACAACAATATGCCAGTCTGATGTTTTCGCACCCCAGAGTGAAGCCTCAAACTTCGATTTGGTGATTTGGTCAACCTCAGGAGATGGTGATTTTGACGATATCAACCAGCTACACCCTGTTTACTCTCCTGGTATTAATGACATTTCAAACGGGAATGTAACTTTAACACTTTACGCTGCTCCAATGAATCCATGTTCATTGCCAGCCTTTGATGACATGGTACTGACAATACAACCATTGCCCTGGGTTGAGGCTGGTCCTGACCATGAGATTTGTGATACCGATGTTGTTGCCTTGGTTGCAGATGCGAATAATTATCATGTGGTGCTTTGGTCAACCTCAGGAGATGGATTTTTTGATGACCCAGAAGATATGAATACCAATTATCATCCGGGTTCAGGAGATATTACCGCTACCAATGTGGTTTTAACCCTGACAGCCTCACCGGTTGTACCATGTTCAACAGGTGTTTCGGATATGTTGACAATAACCATACAGCCATCACCGGATGCTTTTGCAGGCAATAATAAATCTGTTGAAGTAAACAACAATGTTGTTCTTGATGATGCCTGGACTGTAAACGCCTTCTCCCATGTGTGGACAACCAATGGAACCGGAACATTTGAAAACCCGACAGCGGTAAATACGACCTATTATCCCTCAGCTGCCGATTATTCAAATGGCAGTGTTTTCCTGACATTGTCAGCTTCGCCATTTAGTCCATGCCAGAACGGTGTTAGCAGTGTAATTGAAATTCTGTTTACTGAAGGGTGCTCAAATGCAGTGGCTTTGGCAGGTTCGGATGCTACAACCTGCGAAAGCGCACCGGTTACACTCAGCGGAGAAGCTCAGGAATATGAATCCATCGAATGGACATCCTCGGGTGATGGTACTTTTGAAAATCCACTCTCGCTTATAACCCATTACTTCCCAGGCACAAACGACATTTTGTTAGGATCGGCAGAGTTATGTCTTACTGCTTTTGCCTATGACGAATGTGAAGATTCCACAAGTTGTCTGGATGTTACAATCTTTGGCCCGCCAGATGTTCTATTGACAGAATCTCATGTGATTTGTAAAACAGACATTCCGGTTACGCTGCCTGCCACTGCAACCGGGTACTCAACCCTCAACTGGACAACAGCAGGAGATGGAACTTTTGATAATCCTTTGGTGCTGAACCCAAATTACACGCCTGGTGAACAGGATTTTGCCACAGGAATGGTTTTACTTACCCTTACAGCAGAAGGATTAAATGGTTGCGGAAACGATTCTGAAACGATGATGTTGACCATTGTTTCGATGCCTGAAATTGACATTCTGATTAGTGAATCCACCATTTGCCATGATGATTATTTCAGTTTTGCCGGTTTGGTAACGGGAGATAATTACACACAGGTTCAATGGTTTACGACCAATGGAGGCGGTTTTTTCGATGATGAGTACAGTTTGCAACCCCTTTATTATCCATCTCCCGTTGTGGACTATTCGCAGGGGAGTGTGGGTCTTTATGTTGTTGCTTCACCTCTTTCGCCTTGTTCAATTGGAACAAGCGATAATATTGAACTTTATTTCCAACCCAAACCCACTGTCAATGCAGGTGATGATGCAACAATTTGCCAATCGGGAAATCTTCAACTCTCAGCGACAGCTGAAAATTATTCTGAAATCGAGTGGACGACAACGGGCAATGGGATTTTCAGTCTGACAAGTTCGCTTAACACGGCCTACACACCGGGTTCGGAAGATATTATCAACGAAATGGTGACGCTTACCATCAATGCCTTCCCGGTTTCACCCTGTGTTTTTCCGGCGATGGATGATCTGTTTGTGACCATTTGGCTTCAGCCTGAAGTTTTTGCCGGTGATGATGTAACCATAGCAAAAGGTGACTCCTACACACTGGGAGATGCTTACACAAAACATTCATTGGCAAACACCTGGTCAACCAGTGGCGATGGAACTTTTGATGATATTTTTGATGTGAACACAACCTATCATCCTGGTGAGGGCGACGATACAACCGGAATCGTTACCCTTACTTTGTCAGCCGATCCCATCGAACCCTGTACACAAAGTATTTCTGATGAAATGACAATGATCATTCATTCAGATTGTTTGAATGCAATAGCTGAGGCCGGTTTAGATATTCAGGTCTGTGCAGGCGATGATATATTCGTAAACGGATCGGCTTTCAATTATAGTGGTGTGCTGTGGGAAACCAGTGGTGACGGAAGTTTTGATGTTGCCACAAATCTCTCGGCACAATACTTCCCTGGTTCACTTGATTTTGAGACGGGTAGCGTGCAGTTATGTTTTACAGCGCTTGCTTTTGATACATGCCAGGATTCGACCAGTTGCCTCACACTTAGCATTTTTGATGAACCTTTTGTCGATGTTCCAGCTGAAACGCCGATGTGCAGGAACCAGAATTCGGTAACCATTGCTGGTTTAATTACAGGTTATTCAACCCTTTTGTGGACTACCGGAGGTGATGGAACTTTTGATGATTCGGGCGCTTCTAATCCGAATTATTACCCCGGGGCAAATGACTTGCTGAATGGGGGTACTATATTAAATGTTACTGCCACCGGTTTTAACAATTGTGGCAGTTCGTCAGCTTCTACTGCTTTATTCTTTGTTTCTCCTCCTGAAATAGATATTTTACCCGAAGTGCTTCCGGTTTGTTATGACGATATTGTCGATATGGCGGGTTTGGTAACAGGAGAAAATTTTTCACAAATTCAGTGGTTTACAACCAATGGCGGTGGATTTTACGATAATGAACACGCTTTTCAACCTGTTTATTATCCATCGCCTACTGTAGATTATCCACAGGAATGCATCGAACTTTATGTGGTTGCAGCAGCCATTTCACCTTGTACTGTTTCAGTGAGCGATGCGGTGAATGTTTGCTTCCAGCCGCATCCCGGGGTTGATGCCGGTGTTGGTCAGACTGTTCAGGCAAGTGCACCAGTATATCTGAATGATGCACAGGTACAAAATGCTGAAAGTGTTGCATGGTCAACCGCCGGCGATGGTACTTTTTCATCAGTTACTGACCTAAATGCGGTGTACTATGCGGGTGTAGCTGATACAACAAACCATTTGGCTGTTCTAACCCTTTCGGCAAATCCAATCAGTCCTTGTACAACCGTTGTTACTGATGAGGTTTGGATTGAGTTTTATTCCGGATGCAACGATGCAACCGCTTTTGCCGGGAACGATACAACCATTTGCCTGCCTGGAGTAGCTAATTTGAATGGAACTGCTGCCAACTATGCTTATGTCGTTTGGGGAACTGCTGGTGATGGAACTTTCCTGGACAAGACAACATTGGAAACACAGTATTTTCCCGGAACTCAAGACGAAGGACTGGGAAGTGTCACAATTACACTTTCAGCCATTGCTGGCGGGGATTGTCAGGATGCTTTTGACCAAATGGTTATCACTTTAGCAAATTCACCCGAAGTTTATGCCGGAAATGATATTTTATTATGTAAAACAGAGGAATTTGCACTGTTAACGGGCAGTGCCGGATATTATGATATTTTGCTGTGGACAACCTCAGGCAATGGAACTTTCGACCAGGCCAACGCGTTGAATACAAAATATTATCCAAGTATTGATGATAAGAATAGCGGGCATGTTACAATCACCTTAACAGCATCAAATGACGTTTGTGGAAGTATTAGCGATAATTTTGAAATTTTTATTGTTGATCTTCCGACTGCCAATGCCGGTGCTGCTGCAACGATATGCCAGAGCGGAACTG
>CALFEP010000286.1 GCA_937950125.1 uncultured Bacteroidota bacterium | reverse complement strand
CGAAATCATCGTCTGAATACTGAACGGGTCCGAAGGTAAGTCCAGCAACTTTTTCGGTTCCATTCAAACTCAATCCATCAGCTTGCATACGAGCATTTAATGCTGCTATAGCTTCCGGTGAATCGGGAATGATTTCTCCCTGAGGTGAGTTACTGGCTGTTAAATATTCAACAGTAATATCATAGGTAAGGTTGGCACCACCTGTATTGGCAATGTTAACAAGGTTCTGAGCTGTTCCGTTTGGAGCAACCTGCTGAACCAAAGAAGTTGGGTCAACAACAATTACAGGAACCGGAGGTGTTCCACCTACAACCAGTGTAACGGGAACATTTACTGATGGGTTCATTGGGTCGTTGCTTGCAAACACCAGTGAACCAGTATAGGTACCATTCTGTAAACCGGTTGAATTGAAGGTAACATTAACGGTTGATGACTGACCACCAGTTAATGAACCTGAAAGAATATCAGCTGATAACCAAGCGGTTGGTGTACCACCACCTACTACGATTGTGTAATCTTCAATTTCACCGTATGTAGCATCGCCGCAAGGTACTGGAGCTGTGCTGTAAGTCATACGGATTCTCAAACGGTATTCACCATTGGGTGTTCCGGCTGGTACGGCAATAGCACCTGTGAAGGTCTGACCAGTACCACCTACGTTTGTAAGCATGAATTGCTCATCACCTGTGCCAAATGTGAAGTCCTTGTTCCAGTCAGCCCAGCAGTAAACAATGTCGCTTGCCCATGCATTACCATTGGTAATGGTGATGTCTTCTGACATTCCAGCGTCTATTTGGGTTGAAATAGCTGTATAGTCAGCTACGCCACCCTGCCAGCCGCTCGAATTGTTGATGTCGCCGCACAATACGTTAGCAATGTATTCATCTTCAACCTGTGTGGTTGCATCGCAATAGGTCGGAATTACGTTGGTTACGTTGGAGGTCTTGCAGTCATTGCCTGGGTTTTGATCACCCGATAATGCTGTGCAACCAACAAATACGTAAGTTTGGCCTGGATTGCCAAGGTTAACCGTGCCCGGGAAAGTGAAATCAACTGTAGCTTGTGGTGCAATCGGTCCAGCCAAAGTGCCGGTTACGGCTGCGCCTCCATCCAATGTATAACTTACCGGAATGTTGCTTACACTGTTCGTTCCAAAGTTCTTAACCTTAATCGTTACAGTTTCGTTGCCAAGATATGGACCTGAAACTGGTGATACAAATGACTGAACGCCAACATCGGTTGTTGGAGGAGGTCCGGTTAAGCCCATTTCGATACCCCAGATACAAATGTTCTGTACAATACCACCAAGTGTGTTGGTACCTTGAACAATATCAGGTTGGAAATACAAACCACCAGCGATATCAGTACCAGGAGTCGGTAATGTAAGAATTGACAACATGTCGAATTCATCAACTATACTTCCCGTAGAAACATCCATCTTGTAGAGCATATTGGCGCTGGTTCCAACCTTCTGGCTGTAACCCCACAAATATGGACCCTGTGGATCATATGCAAAACCATAATAGCTTTCGTCACCAGCTGTTGCAAGAGTATTTAATACAGCACCTGTACGATCCCACAAAACAATTGGGGTTGACCAGTTGTTCGACCAGAATCCGTCTTCTGCTTCATCGTAAGCAATAGCACGGGTTGCTGTTCCTGCTGTCATTGTGCTTACCAATGTATTGGTATTGAAGTCCATCTGGTAAACAGTTGTAGCGGCGGCACCACCATACATGTATGTACCGTCGAAGGCAAGGTCGCGGATTGCCTGTACTGAACCTACTGCAAAAGCGCCCAGGAAGGTTCCGTCTAATTCGTACTTGAAGAAACCTGAACCATTCCACTTAGTAGTATAAATGTAGTTTCCATCGCTTTCAGCACCTGCTTCACCTGATGCATCTCCGCATGGATATTCAAACTGAAGATCGAAATCATCGTCTGAATACTGAACGGGTCCGAAGGTAAGTCCAGCAACTTTTTCAGTTCCATTCAAACTCAATCCATCAGCTTGCATACGAGCATACAATGCTGCTATAGCTTCTGGTGAATCGGGAGGATTCACAGCGTTTGATGTCGGAGAAGTATTAACTGTAAGATCCCAGTTGAGTGTTCCGGCACCGATATTTGAAACAGTAACGGTTTTTGTTGTAACTGTTCCGGGGGTCTGATGATTTTCATTCAAAATCATCGGGTTAACAGCAATGATTGGATCAGTTGGTGTTGAACCTGCTTCTTCGAATATAACTTCATCAATCCAGTATTTTGGTTGCGCTACATCAGCCCATGCATAGAAATTGGCAGCTGCCAACTGGTTGAGCCCAGCAGTTCCAAAAGTTCCTAACGACCATTGGTAACCTACTACAAGGCTATTGTTGATGTAGAGTTCGCACCAGTCGTTATCCAGATCAACATTAACATGAATCGGAATCCAAACGTCATAACCAAAGGTGAAGGTAGCTGCACCTGCTCCGGCAGCATCAACTAATCCTGCACCACCCTGATCGAAGTAAACCTGTAATCCCCATTCGCTGCTTGCGCCTGCAAATGCATGTAAAAAGTTGAAGTATCCGAGGAAACCATTGGCAATGTACATGTTGAAATCAACATTGTAATTACCTTCGGTTTTGTCACCAAATAACAATACACAATCGTTAGTTCCCTGAATAACTACTGATTTTGAACCAGCCAAAGCGTGTTCATTGCTTATTGATGGGTCTTCAGCTGAACCGGGAGCATTGCTCCAGGTTGTCCAATAGGTACGACCCATTGCGTTTGCCTGTTGTGCAAGGTATCCACCAACGTTGTAATCTTCGAAAGGTTCGTAAATAATTGGACCGCCACTTGAAGGAATAGTTACAGAAACTGGACCAGCTGCTGCTGATAATCCTTCGGTATAAACTGCCTTAACAGTATAATCGTAAGTACCTGGTGTCAAACCGGCATCAGTATAAGTAAGAACATTAACACCAGTGGTGCCAATCATCACCTCATCACGATAAACATTGTATCCTGTTAGGCCACGTGTTGGTGAAGGCGCCGAACCAATTCTCTTTGCATAAGCAAATTGGTGGTTCGTATTCTGAATGTTTGAAATTTTGTTTGGCAAAGGTTGTGCAACCTGACCATCTGCATCATCGGTTACAAAAACTTTGATGTTAAAGTTATAATCGAGACCGTAAGTTGTTGCCATGGATTCCCATGTTGTTCCATCAAATGAAACCATGTCGCCACTTCCGGCAACTGCAGGACCTGCATCGAGGCCAACTGGATTGTCAAGATCATTGTGCGTAACCTGGTAGCCAACCCAACAATCTGAACTTGGAATCATCAGCGGTGTGGTAATAACAATATCATTCCATTCGTCGAAAACAAGACCATTCAGTGGTTGGTTGTGCACCAATGTTGAACCATTAACCCCAGTCCAAATCTTCAACACATAGGTTGCATTATCGGTACTGGTTGGGAAAATGGAAACTTTTGTCAAATATGAACCCACGTATGGAGCCACTTGTGCCTGAGTCCAGTGTGCAGCAACAAAGAATGAGCCACCACCTTCGAGGCCAAGTCCACCATCATTTGGTCCACAGAAACTCAGCCATTCACCTTCTTCTTCCGGGGCTTCCCATGTCAGAACAGCTGAATTTGGAGCTACATACATACCTGCAAGGTTTTGAGGAGGCTCTAATGTTGGAGGCACTCCGCCAACAACAATGGTATAATCTTCAACCTCGCCGTAGGTAGCACTTCCACAAGGTGTTGGGGCTGTGCTGTAGGTCATACGAATCCTCAAACGGTATTCGCCATTAGGGGTTCCGGCAGGAACTGCAATGGCACCTGTGAAGGTTTGGCCTGTACCACCTACATTGGTCAACTGGAATAGTTCATTACCTGTTCCAAAAGTATAGTCCATGTTCCAGTCTGCCCAGCAGTAAACAATGTCTGATGCCCAGGCATTACCATTGGTTACAGTGATTGGTTCTGACATTCCGGCATCAATAGCTGTTGAAATATCGGTGTAATTGGCAACGCCACCCTGCCAACCGCTTGAGTTGTTGATATCACCGCACAATACATTTGCAATGAATTCATCCTCAGTTGTGGTTGAAGCATCACAATAGGTTGGAATTACGTTGGTTACATTTTGTGTTTTGCAGTTGTTGCCTGCATTCACATCACCTGCCAATGCTGTACAACCTACAAATACATAGGTTTGTCCCGGATTACCAAGATTAACGGTACCTGGGAAAGTAAAGTTGGCAGTAGCACCTGAAGCAATAGGACCAGCTAATGTTCCATTCACTGCAGCACCACCATCCTTTGTATAACTAACAGGAATATTACTTACTGAGTTTGCACCAAAATTCTTAACCGTAATGGTAACAGTTTCGTTACCGAGGTTTGGACCCGATACAGGAGAGACAAAAGCTGTAACACCAACATCGATAGTTGGCGGAGGTCCGGTTGTGCCCATTTCGACACCCCAGATACATTTGTTCTGTACAATACCACCAAGGGTATTGGTACCCTGGATCATATCAGGCTGAAAATACAAACCACCAGCAATGTCAGTTCCGGCAACGGGTATTGTCAAAATTGTCAGCATATCAAACGATCCGGCAACTGTTCCAGCAGGTAATGCTAATTTGTAAAGCATGTTCTGGCTGGTTCCAACTTTCTGGCTGTATCCCCATAAATAAGGTCCCTGATGATCATAAGCCAATCCATAATAGCTTTCGTCACCAGCGGTTGGGATGGTGGCAAGAACAGTACCTGTGCGACTCCATTTAATAATAGGTGTCGACCAGTTATTGGAATAGAAAGCATCATCATCTTCATTGTAGGCAATAGCGCGGGTTGCAGTTCCAGCGGTCATAGTGCTTACCAAAGTATTGGTGTTGAAGTCCATTTGGTAGCATGTTGTGTTGGCTGCTGCACCGTACATGTAGGTTCCGTCAAAAGCAAGGTCACGAATCCCCTGAACTGTACCTACCTGGAAGGCGCCAATGAATGTTCCGTCAAGTCCATACTTGAAAAAACCTGCACCATTCCATTTGGTTGTGTAGATGTAATTTCCGTCACTTTCGGCACCTGCTTCACCTGATGCATCTCCGCAGGGATATTCGAACTGCAGATCATAATCATCATCGGTGAATTGAACAGGTCCAGCATGTGTTCCGGGTGCTTGTTCACTGGTAACAAGCATGCGGGCCAGTTTGGCTTTCTCCAGCTCAGCTTTTGATAAACCAGAACCGGCTTTCTGTGCGTAAACGGCTGTTGATAACAGGAAAAGCATCAACAGCAAAAAGCTAGTAACTTGTTTCATACTTGATTTGATTTTAGTTAATAACAAAAAAAAATAATTGTAAATTTCTGTGTTTAATTCTCGTCTTTCTTTTACTTTTTCATTTTCTAAATTTAACATCTTTGTTTCGTTTTTTTCATCCATAAGGGTTTGGTTAATAAATTAATGTATGGTCGCTTCAGAAAAAATCAAAAACTATTGGCTACATCTACTTTGATTTGAGCTGGTAAAGGAATTGAAGTTCTTACATACAATGGACGGGTATTCGGAAAATAAGGTTGTAGGTGGGATGTGGTCCGATACAAAACATCCATTCATCTCAACATCAGGTGCTGAAACATTGACCGGCAAAATCATACAACGGAGTAAATAATTATCCATGAATTGATTTTATTGAAACATACGTTGCAAAAATACACAAATCTCAGACAAAACACTGTCTTCAGTTAAAAACAAAAAACAAATTTTCGTCCTTATTTCGGGCACTAAAGTAATACTTTTTAAAAAATCAAGACAATTCTTCATTTTTTTATTCAACCGCTGCTTAATTCCGGCCATGCGGGTATTGTCGCCCATTGAACCTTTAACCGGGATTTGTCAGCGGTTTTTCGTTAAACGGATTCTTAACTCATCGATTTTAACAAAAGGCTCAAAATCATAATAAATCCTGGGATATTCCTTCTTAATGTTACGTCTCCTTTAATGAAGTGGTTTATGACCTTAACCATACCTTACAAAAAGTGGGGTTGTAATAAAACCTGATGAAAAAATATGACCTTTGCCCGTCTTTTGGGAATGATTTGAAACAGGCCGGCATTCTCACCGGTTTTTAAAAACTATCAATAGATGGAAAACTTAATGATTGGCAGCATTTTACATCACCTGATTGTTAATCCAAGGTGCTGGCAATTATAGCAATGAAAACCCGAGCCTGTTGCGATAAAACTTTGGAAGTAGGTTCAAACACGGCTAAACTTTTCACCACCGGCAGGCAGGCTAACTGTTGAATAATGGTTTAAATTAAATTTTCAATTTTGCTCCTGAATTTTTGATGGTGAAAGATGCAGGATGGAATAATCACTGAAATCTTTCCAAACAACGAAGATTTTAAAAAAAGATATTGCAGATAAATTTGAAATCAGGTTTTTTTAAATGGGCTGTTCTCTTTTCCCTTGTTCTGATCTGGGGAACATCATTTATTTTAATGAAACAGGGTTTAAAAGTTTATTCCAGTGCCATTGTCGGTTCATTAAGGATTTTTATTGCATTTTTAGTTATCCTGCCATTTTCAGTATTTCATGCACGTAGCCTACCTCCTGGAAAATGGAAACACATAGCTGTTGTGGGTATTTTAGGCACAGCCATACCCGCCTTCCTGTTTGCCAAAGCACAGACTGTAATCAGTAGTTCTGTGGCAGGAATTCTAAATTCATTAACTCCTCTTTTTACACTGATCACCGGTGTTCTTTTTTTTAGTCAGAAATCAGGATTGTTGAGGTTTCTGGGCGTGATAACCGGATTGACAGGAGCAGTTGGGCTTGTTTTTATTACCAGCGACAACTCGTTTGAATTTCAATTTGCCTACGCCTTTCTTATTATCCTGGCTACCATACTTTATTCAATACAGTCGAATGTAATTAAAACTTACCTCAACGACGTTAACCCGGTTGCGATTACTTCGCTTGGATTTCTCATTGTTGGACTTCCGGCAGGAATTTACCTCTTTGCATTTTCTGACTTTTACACTGTTTTAAAAACCAGCCATCAGGGAATCGAAGGGGTGGTTTACATTTCATTATTAAGCATTTTTGGATCGGTAATAGCGCTAATACTTTACAACCGGCTGGTTCAGGTAACAAATCCGGTTTTTGCATCTTCGGTAACTTATTTGGTTCCTGTTGTTGCACTGTTGTGGGGAGTATTTGATGGCGAGAGGCTTCCGGCTGTGTCATTGGTATTTGTTGCCCTCATTTTTGCAGGAGTAATCATGGTGAATAAAAATGACTACATCAAAAAAATCGCTAAAAAAACTGGGAAAACATTTGGAAGTTAAAATATTTTTCTACTTTTGCGCTCCTTTTTGTAAACGATACATTTTCAATAAGAACAAAACATGTACGCAATTGTAGATATAGCAGGACAACAATTTAAAGTCGAAGCAGAGAAGTCGATGTACGTTCACCGCCTCGAAGGAAACGAAGGTGACAAAGTAGAATTTGATAAGGTTTTATTGGTTGAGAACGGTGAAAATATTAATGTAGGCAAACCTTTTGTTGATGGTGTAAAAGTATCAGCAACCATTCTGCAGCACATGCGCGCAGATAAGGTTTACGTATTTAAAAAGAAAAGAAGAAAAGGTTACCAGAAAGAAAATGGTCACCGTCAATACATGAGCAAAATACGTATTGAAGCCATTTCGGTAGGAGCATAAATTTATTGTTAACGATTAAAACGAGATATTATGGCACATAAAAAAGGCGCTGGTAGTTCATCAAACGGCCGTGAATCACACAGCAAACGGTTGGGTGTAAAAATTTATGGTGGTCAGTTTGCCACAGCCGGAAACATCCTTGTAAGACAACGCGGAACTGTTCACAACCCGGGTTTGAATGTCGGAATTGGGAAAGACCATACCTTATTTGCCACTACCGACGGAGTGGTTGAATTCAGGAGAAGAAAAAACAACAGGTCTTATGTTTCAGTATTACCTATCCCACAGGAGGTACCTGCAAATTAATCAGAGGTAAAAAATATTTTTAAGAAAATCTCCTGTTTCATCAGCAGGAGATTTTTTTGTTTAAAAAATACACATCGTTATGCTACAAGTTAATTTATTACGGGAAAATCCGCAGTTAGTTATTGATCGACTGAAAGTTAAAAACTTCAGGGCTGAAGAACTCGTTGAGAAAATTCTTTCATTAGACGAGGTTCGCCGCTCGACACAGACAAAAATGGATGAAACCCTGGCTGAAGCCAACCGCATAGCAAAAAGTGTTGGCCAGATGTACAAGGAAGGCAAGGCTTCGGAAGCGGAACACCTGAAGGAACAATCCGCAATGCTGAAGACCAAAACCCGCGACATGAACGAGGACCTCGACAGGATTACCAGAGAAATGAACGACCTGGTGGTTCAACTGCCAAACCTGCCTCATGTTTCGGTTCCTGTAGGCAGGTCAGCCGAAGACAATGAAATTGTGTTTTCACACGGACAAATCCCCGATGTTGGCGAACAAGCGCTTCCTCATTGGGATTTAATTAAAAAATACAACATCATCGATTTTGACCTCGGCAATAAAGTTACCGGAGCCGGATTCCCTTTTTACCGCGGAAAAGGCGCCAGGCTGCAGCGTGCATTGATCAACTTTTTCCTGAATGAAGGTATCAGTGCGGGTTATCTCGAATACCAGCCTCCGCTGCTCGTCAACGAAGCTTCAGCCTACGGAACCGGCCAGCTTCCGGACAAAGAAGGCCAGATGTATGGCGTTCCGGTCGACGGGTTTTACCTGATCCCAACAGCTGAAGTTCCGATAACCAACATTTACCGCGATGTCATTTTCAGGGAAGAAGACCTTCCGGTGAAAAATGTGGCTTATTCGAATTGTTTCCGCCGTGAAGCGGGTTCGTGGGGCGCCGACGTGAGAGGGCTTAACCGGCTTCATCAATTCGACAAGGTTGAAATTGTTCAGATTCGCAAACAGGAAGAATCATATCAGGCCTTGGAAGAAATGCGCGATCATGTAAGTTCGCTTATCCAGAAACTTGAATTGCCTTTCAGAATCGTGAAACTTTGCGGTGGCGACATGAGTTTTACCTCCGCCCTCACTTACGATTTTGAAGTGTTTTCGGCTGCACAAAAAAGATGGCTTGAGGTAAGTTCGGTTTCAAACTTCGAAAGCTTCCAGGCCAACAGGATGAAACTCCGATATAAAACCAAGGAAGGAAAAAACTTCCTGGCACATACCTTAAATGGAAGCGCTCTGGCACTTCCCCGTATTGTGGCTGCCCTGCTCGAAAATAACCAAACCGGGAAAGGCATCACCATTCCGAAAGCACTTGTAGGCTACACTGGATTTGAAATTATTGACTGATCATTGAACATTTTAACATCTTTGCCCCTTTATTTGAAAACCAAATACAGGGGCATTTTTGTTTTTCACAGTCCCAAAAGTGGTTAATAAAATACTAAGAGAATCCTTATTCAGGTTATGATTACTAAAGTTTAAAAATCATGTTACGAAATTTAATCCGGATAACCGTTGTAGTTTTATTGCTGGTACAAAAACTGGCAGCACAGGATATACCTGTATTTCCAAAGGCTGAAACCATCGAAAACAAGGTAAACAAACAACAGGACGATGAAAAACTGGCGGCAGAATACCTGAAGAATAAAGAATTTGATAAAGCATTGGTTTTGTACGAGAAACTTTTCGAGGAAAAAGGCACCCATTTTTATTATACCTATTATTTATATTGTCTCATCGAAACGCAGGATTACAAAACTGCCCTGAAAGCAATCCGTAAACAATTCAGGCAAGATCCCAAACAATTGCGCTACCTGGTTGACGAAGGATTTATTTACACCCTTTCGGGTGAACAGGAAAAGGCACGCAAAATTTTTGATGAAGCACTTCAGAGCATTGCACCGGATGCCAACCAGATACGCGACCTGGCCAATGCTTACAATTACCGTGGACAATCCGACTACGCCATTCAAACCTACGAAAAAGGGCGAAAAATGGTTCCTGATTACCCTTTTAACATTGAGCTTGCGCAAATTTACAATCAGTTGGGCAACAATCAGGAGATGGTGAAAGAATACCTTGACCTGCTGGATATTGATCTTTCGAAAATGGAATTGATAAAAGGAAGGTTGCAGTCGGCACTAAACGATGACCCTGAAGGCGAAAAAAATGAAGTGCTGAGAACAGAACTTTTGAAGCGGGCACAAAAATTTCCGGATAAAACCTGGTTTTCAGAAATGCTCATCTGGCATTCCATACAGCAAAAGGATTTTTCGATGGCCTTACTGCAGGCCAAATCACTTGACAGACGTTTCCAGGAAAATGGACAAAGAATTCTGGAAATTGCCGGTTTGTGTATGTCCAACGATGCCTACGAAGAGGCCATTGAAGCCTACGATTATCTGGTTGCCAAGGGTCCCTTCGGCCCGCTTTTCCTGGATGCCCGTATCGGCCTGTTAAATGCCCGCTACCTTAAGGTCACCAACCGGTTCGACTATACCAGCAAAGATCTCGAAGATCTTGAAAATGAATACACAAAAGCTTTGGGAGAATTTGGAGAAAATGCTTCAACTGTGCCAATTATGAGATACTTAGCCCGTTTACAGGCTTTTTACCTTGACAAAATTGACTCTTCCATCGATTTGTTGAACAAAGCCATCGAAATTCCGGGTATAAACCCTGCCATGAAAGCTGAATGTAAACTTGAACTTGGAGATATCCTGCTTTTTTCGGGAAACGTATGGGATGCAACCCTGCTTTATTCACAGGTAGATTATGATTTTAAAAACGATCCGCTTGGGCATATGGCAAAATACAAAAATGCAAGGCTATCCTATTATATTGGTGAATTTGGCTGGTCGAAAGCCCAGTTGGATATTCTGAAAGCGGCTACTTCAAAACTGATTTCCAACGATGCCATGGATTTATCATTGCTTATTGGCGACAACATTGACATGGATAGTTCTTATACTGCCCTGAGTTATTATGCCAGAGCTGACCTGCTGGCCTATCGTAAAAAACTTGATCTCGCACTCACTACGTTAGACTCCATCCAGATGGTTGCACTCTGGCATCCTTTGCAGGATGAGGTTTTGTACAAAAAGGCTGAAATCATGGTAAAAAAGGGAGAATACCACAAAGCTGATTCGCTATACGCCAAGGTGACTGAAATGTACCCGGAAGACATCCTTGCCGACAATGCACTGATGAAACGTGCCGAGTTGTATCAGTTTCATTTCAATGACCCCAAAATGGCCATGGAACTGTATGAAAAGCTCATGCTCGACTACACCGGAAGCCTTTTTGTGGTTGATGCCCGCAAACGTTTCCGCGAACTAAGGGGTGATATTATTAACTAACTTTTCTGGATTGGAAAAGTGGAAAATTGGTAGGGTGGAATGATGGAAAATTGGTAGGGTGGAATGATGGAAAA
>CALFEP010000285.1 GCA_937950125.1 uncultured Bacteroidota bacterium | reverse complement strand
TCCCGGCCAAAAGGCTTTCGATTTCTGTAATTTTCTGTTTTGGATAATTTTCGTCTGGTTTCAGGCTGGAAGCGGTTTGAAATTCAATTTTAGCTTTCTCAAATTCTTTATTTTCAATGTATTGGTTCCCATTTTCCAATAAATCCGAATATTGTTTATCTTTTTTGATACCGGTCAAAATTTCTTCGATTTCAGTAATTTTTTCAGGAGGGTATTTTTCTGTGGGTTTCAATGATTTAGCTTTTTTGAATTCAGCCAGAGATGCCTCATAGTTTTTAGCGCCAAAATACTGGTTTCCGTCCTCGATGGCCTTTTTGTACTGTTGTTCTGTTGCTTCGAGGTTGGCTAACAAGTTGGTAATTTCGGTAATTTTAGTCGGAGGGTACGATTCGGTAGGTTTCACCCTGAGCGCCTCTTCGTAGGATGCCTTGGCTTCGAGGTACTTTTGTTCGATAAATAGTTGATCGGCCAACGCAATTGCCTCATCATAAGCCTTTTGTCGCGCCATTTCCTGGCCTTGTTTTTTTGCAAGCGACTCATCAATTCTGTTGACCATGTTCTGGCAGTATGTTTCAGCGGGTTTTATTTTTGCTGCTGCCAGGTAAGCGGTGCGGGCGTTGTCGAAGTCCTGGTTTACATAAAGTTCATCTGCTTTTGCAACGGCAGTTTGATAATCGTTGTCGATTTTCCGGATGTTGTCAATCTCGGCAATCCTGCCGGCAGGATAACTTTCTGATGCTTTTAGCGAAAGTGCTTTTTCGTATTGGATGCGGGCTTCATCATATTTTTTTCCGTCGAAAAACTGGTCGGCCTGCGCAATTGCAGCTGAATAACCTTTCTCGATTGCCTCGCCTTTTTTTATTTTATCATGAATCTCAAGAATTTTATCGGTGGCGTAGGCCTGCCCGGGAAGTTCATCGTTGGCTTCTTTGTAGGTTTGCAACGCTTCTGCCAGTTTTCCAGCCTGATACAAAGCATCAGCTTTTTTGATGGCGGCATCATACTTTTGTTCAGGGGTAGCTGCCAGTCCCAAAAGTTTATCAATATCCTGTATTCTGTTCTTTGGGTGGCTTTCTCCGGGTTTTAACTTAACAGCTGCTTCAAAGGCAGTTTTGGCTTCCTTGTATTTTTTTTCAAAAAAAAGCTTTTCAGCCTCATTCAGTTTTTGGTTGTAGGCGTCCTGATTACCCGTGGTCTGTGCTATCGCGGTTTGCAACGAAAACATTACAAACATGGTCAAAATTGAAAGGCTTAATATTTTCGTATTGAAAATCATGTTGAAACAGTGCAGGTTAAGTTGAAAAATTTGTCTGAATTAAAAGTTTGTCTGAAAATTTGTTTTCAAATCTTAAAATCGAAGTTTCACCTATTAACAGGCTAAACATCAAATTATTGTTTAATTCCAGACGACCGAAAGGTGTTTTAACTAATCCTGTTGTGAGGGGTTAAGCAACCATTTCCAAACAGGTTAACGATTATTGTAACACCGTTTTTGATTATCTCATCCTCTTCATCTTCTGTAAGAATTATACCCGTGGTCAAACCGTACATTTGCATTGCTTCTGTCAAGCCAATAATTTCTCTAATTCTTGTCTGTTCATTTTCAATGCTTTGTGTTACCTGGATTACCATTACGATTTTATCATTTATTCTCGCCACAAAGTCACATTCAAAAATATTGCTGTGATAAAAAATTTCGAAGTTCATCCTCTTCAGATGAAGAAAGACAAGATTTTCTAATTGCCTCCCGAGGTTTTCACTGAATTGAAAAGAAACTGAATTGGCTAAACCGCTATCAATTGCGTAAATCTTTTTTGGATTTATGAGTTGTTTTTTGAGCGAAAAATCAAATTTGTTTATGGAAAACAACAGGAAGGCATTTTCAAAATATCCGATGTATTCTTTGATGGTTCCTGCATTTGAGACATTGAAAATATTTTTAACAGCATTGTAGCTCATTTCTTTCGAAATGTTGCTGATGAGGTAATGCAAGATTTCAGACACGGTTTTAACGTTACGGATATTGTATCGGGTAACCACATCCCTGTAAAGGATGTTTTCAAAAAGGTTTTTCAGAAAAAAGGGATTCAACGTTTGGAGAAATTCAGGAAATCCACCATGGACAACATAATTCCGGAACGCTTTTCTTATTATCAGAGATTTTTCAGCCGAGAAAAAATCTGCAGGGCTGAATTCAATTTTACTAAACCGTAAATATTCTGCAAAATGAATAAGGAAACATGGTTGATTGAATGTTCCTGCCGGTGAGGTGGGTTCCAAGTTCCTTACTCAACATGGTGGCATTGGAGCCGGTAATGAAAACCTTGTTTCCTTCGTTGTAAAGACGGCTGACAAATCTTTCCCATCCATCAATTATCTGTATTTCATCAAAATAATAAGTTCTCTCTTTATCATATAATTCCTGAAATGATTCATTCAGTTTTTCAAAATCGTTGGCAGTTAAGGCGGACAGGCGGTTATCATCGAAATTGATGCAATAGTTTTTTTCCAGGTAGTTTTCTCTGAGATGCTGAATCATGGTTGATTTGCCACACCTTCTTACCCCCGTAACAATTTGAATAAAGGGATTATTAAAACAATCCTGTAATGGCTCCACAGGGTCTCTGGTCACAAATTCTTTTACACGAAAGCTTTCTTTCTGCGCAACGATTACCTTTTTAATTTCTGTTTTATTCATAAAATTACTAATTGGTAGTTAGCAAAATTGGTCATAGTTGTGAATTGCCAATTAATAAAACGCCAATAATTGTTAATTAATAATTCGTAAAATGTGGATATTTTATTAATTGATAATTAACAAGTCTTAGATAGACGATGTAATTTTAATAAAATCAGGTAATTGTATTTTTGGATGTTTTAGCCAATTTTTCCGTCCACAATCGTAAGTTTTCTGTCGGCCATATCAGCAAGTTCGGTGTTGTGGGTAACAATAATGAATGTTTGATTGAATTTTTCCCTGAGCTCAAAAAACAATTTGTGAAGTTCCACTGCTGATTTTGAGTCGAGGTTACCCGACGGCTCGTCGGCCAGAATTACTGCCGGATCGTTGATGAGGGCACGTGCAACCGCAACACGCTGCTGTTCGCCACCCGAAAGTTCTGAAGGTTTGTGTTCCATCCTGTCGCTGAGGTTGAGGTAGGTGAGGAGTTCGGTTGCTTTAAGGATTGCTTTTGAACGGGGCGTTTTTTGAATGAAGGCAGGGATGCAGGTGTTTTCGAGGGCGGTAAATTCAGGCAACAGATGATGAAACTGAAAAACAAAGCCGATTTTCCGGTTTCGGAAATCGGACATCATCTTTTCTGAAAAACCAGAAATGTTGGTGTCGTCGTAAAAAATCCTCCCAATGTCTGGTTTGTCAAGCGTCCCAAGTATATGAAGCAGTGTGGATTTCCCTGCACCGGATGCCCCCACAACCGACACAATTTCTCCCTTCTGAATTTCAAGGTTGATGCCTTTTAGTACTTTAAGATTCCCATAAGATTTTTGGATGTTTTCTGCCCTGATCATATTGTAGTTTTTTGGCAAAATTAAATGATCCAAAAGAAACTATGCAATAAAACATGTTCATAACCATTTCGTGTGAAATTGATGGCTGTTTAAACATCTGAATTTAAGACCTCCCCAACAACCAGGACACGATTTAAAAATATTCCAGCAAACCGAAATTAATGGAAAAGGTTATTATTCAGGTTTCTAAAAGTCTTGACTTTTCAGGGAAGGCGATAATCTTAATTATTACTTAATTTTAAAAGGAAATCGCCGGCGATGACAGATATCGTCGAATAGTCAAAAAAAATCAATTATCCCTGATGCAACGTACCGACAAACCGATCAACTTAAGGACGTAGTTGTAGTTTGCCTGCTCGCTATCGTAAGCAAGCCTTCTGTACCATGCATTTGAATCATCGAACTGGGACGACCACCACCAATATCCGTGTGAGTTCACATTGGAGAATGAACCTTCGTTGTTCCGGTAGCCGCCGGGCAGGGCTGTAAACCCACTGCTGTTGGTTGCACCGCTATTGGGTGAAGCCCAGTGTGTAGTGCCTGATTCCTTCATTGTTCCTCCGGCATCAATTTCTCCTCCCAGGTAGGCTATCAAGGTAGTGAATTCGGCATCAGTGGGCAAATGCCAACCCGTGGGGCATATTCCCTGAATTCCCTCTGTGGTTGAATATTGCATCATTTCATCCCATTGGTACAAGCCTCCATAAACATCGCAGTTGCTTTCGTTGTTTTCGTAACAGTATTTTTCGATAATCGGCGTTGGGTTGTTGTTTGTTTGTTCTGTAGTACCTTCAATCATGGTTCCAATGTTCAGATTTTGCGCCATCCAGCATTGTTCACCAATGAGAACGGTGTTGTAAACTTTATTGTCGCGTGTGTCGGTAAAACTCTCTTCACATACAATGGCAGTTTTTCCACCAACCATGTCTGTCCATTCTGTACCATTAAAAACCTGGAGTTCACCATTACTTCCACAGTTGGTGCACCATATTACCAGACCGGCAACGGGATTGGAAATGGCATCACGCTGCACATCGGTCATTCGGGGAGGCAAAAATCCCTTACTTGTTGAACTCACATCCAGCATAGCCGAATTATCCGGCGCCGAGCCGTCGGCGTTAATGCCTACGCTCTGGGCGTCTATATTATAGATTAAACCTGTTAACAGGCAGGTAGCCAGAAATATTTTTGTAATATTTTTCATCATAAACTTCCTTATTGTTTTTTTAGATTGTGTTGAAAAGTATTTATTCCTCTTTGTTCACAAAATTGTAAACCTTTTTTCCGGCATAACCGGCCGCCATTGCAATAAGAATTACAATTCCACTCCCAACCGGAGCTCCGCCACCCACAGGACCATTGCCCCCATTTGACGGATTATCGGGGGGCGGGGGTGGTGTTTGTGAGAATAATGCAAAACTGCCGATTGCTGCAAAAACTGTAAGTAAAATGATCTTTTTCATTGTTTTGTGTATTTAAAATGTTGTCTCCTGTTGTTTTTCGTCCACCCCTGACAGGGTTTTAAACCCTGTCAGGGGTAGAGAAGCGTAAAATTTATTTAGTTAATATTCCTTTTGTCGTCAGTACATGATCACCTGTGGTAAGTTTTACAATCACAAATCCTGAAAAATTCAGATACGTTGTTGTAAGTTCATTCAAAACCAGTGGCCTGTCCATCAACCGGTTGCCAGAGGAATTGAAAACTTCCAACTGCGCATGTTGCCCTGTAAATTCAGGAGTGTTGATGTAAAGCGTGTTTTCTGAAATCCACATTTTGGTTTCCTCAACCGGCATTTCGTTCACACTTATTGCGCCTCCGAAAACCAGCGTGAAACGGTTGGCAGCATTAGCCGGGTTGTGGTTAAAGTTGTACACCGGCAGGTTGCGAACATTCATGGTTTGCCCGGTAAGATGGTCTTCAAGGAAAATGGTTACGGTGGGATCAAATGATTCGGTTTCGCTGAAGGTCAGAGTTACCGGTTTGCTCACCGATAATTCAAAATTCATTGGAACGGTGTAAGCGGTTTCGAGGTAAGGCAGGCTATTGATGGTCAACTTTTCAGCATCGGTAGCCATGGTGTAAAGTTGGGGAGCTTCTTTAAGACCGGATAATTTCCATGCATCAAAATCAGGGTCGGCTGAGGTGGTGGCATTTTCGGTAAACCGCACAACGGCTTCATCACTGTAATTGTTGGCATCAGCCGTGATGCGCAGCAAATCGGGAATCCATTCATCACCTTTGTAAAAAGCCTGGCTGTTGTGAACCCTGACGTTATCATTCATCGTAAGCACCGGCGGAGAACCTGTTGCTTTTACAATAAAAGCCTGTCCTGCCGTGATATAGCGTGAGCCTCCGTTTGCCGATACCCCATCTACGTAAGTCGCATAATTGCTCCCACCAGATGGCCAGACATACACAGAATTGGCAATATTGGTTTTTGTCCAGCCGTTTGAGGCATTCCAGTCAATAGCCGAAGGGTAAGGATTGGGCACCAAGTTATTACCTTCGCCGGCATAAACAACCGCTGGCGTAAAACTCCCGGCGTTCATCGGACCTTCAAAAACAAAGGTGTGAGTTGCTTCTGGATAATAAATCATGTACCCTTTAGTTTCGTCCAGCGGTGAATTAAGGCTGCTACCCACTGTGGCCCAGCTATTGGCAGCCACATCCAACTGGTAGAGATATGCCCCTACGAAAAGGCTTGCCGTAGAATTGGTGGCAGGGGCTAATGGCACAGAAACAAAGTGGTAGGTCATAGCTGTAAGACTTGAACTTCCAGTGATGTACCTGTTGATGGTGGCGCCAACATCGGCAGTGCCATGAATCAGCGAGGAGGTTCCACTGGCGGTGGATTGTAAAACTATACCATCGGTTCCAGAACTGTTTGTAAGCGTACCACCCACGGTCAGAAACGATTGCGGTGTGAGGGTCAGCGAAGCATCGGCTTCAATGATGAGGTTGGCCATGGTGGCCAGGTTGGTTGCACTTTCACTTTTCAGGGTGAAACTGCCGTTGTCGATCACCCAGTACGTACCGGTCTGGCTCACAATGCGTGCACCGTTGTTGTAGATGGTTTGGGCAAAAGTTAGCATTACAAGAAGAACAAAAAGGCAGAAAATAAATCCTTTTTTCATACCTGGTTTTTTTTGTTGTTGAATAAAAAATCAATCGATAATATTCGCATCGAAAATAAAAAAATTCCCGGTTTTTTCACCTTTTTAAAAAAGTTATTTTTTCAGGATAGATAAATGGTTTTTCGGGACAAACGGGTTCCGATCCCTTTGGGGAATCGGAACCCTGTGAACAAACTTACCGGGTGGCTCAGAGTCACCCGGCGAGTAATAAACTGGCAAAATATTGAAAAATACGGTAATAAGGTTTATTTGGGGGGTGGGAAAATTTTTTGCATCAAAGTCGGTTCAGGCGGATAAGATCATCCTGGTGGAATTATGCCTTCTTCCCAAGGAAAATCATATTTGTTTCTCAAAAAAAAAGATTTCACCTTTCCAGAAAGATGAAACCTTAATAAAATAATTAATGATTTAATATTGAAAATCAGAAAACCTGATCAATCAATTCATCTTCAACCAAATTAGGTAGCGTAACCTTTAACAAGGGTTCGTGCTCCATTGCCCGTTTGATGGCGAAAATGGCGCCCTCATTTCTGGCCCAGCTGCGGCGTGAAATTCCGTTGTTTACATCCCAGTGCAACATCCTACGTAGCCTGATTTCTGCTTCCGGCGTGCCATCAAGTACCATCCCGAAACCACCGTTAATGACCTCGCCCCAGCCAACACCGCCGCCATTATGTATGGAAACCCAGGTAGCACCGCGGAATGAATCGCCAATTACGTTTTGGATGGCCATGTCGGCAGTAAACCGTGAACCGTCGTATATATTGGATGTTTCGCGGTAAGGTGAATCAGTCCCGGAAACATCGTGATGATCGCGTCCCAAAACAACAGGCGCCGAAATTCTGCCTTCTTTAACCGCTTTGTTAAAGGCTGCGGCAATCTTTATACGCCCTTCGGCGTCGGCATAAAGAATGCGCGCCTGCGAGCCAACCACCAAACGGTTTTTACGGGCTTCGCTAATCCAGTGAATATTATCCCGCATCTGTTGGGAGATTTCAGCAGGGGCGGTTGCCGCAATTTCTTGCAGTACATTCATGGCTATCTCATCTGTCAGGTCGAGGTCGTCGGACTTGCCGGAAGTGCAAACCCAGCGAAACGGTCCAAATCCAAAATCGAAACACATCGGGCCCATTATATCCTGGACATAAGACGGGTATTTATAATCGCCGTTTTCCCTGAAAATATCTGCCCCGGCACGGCCTGACTCCAGCAGGAAAGCATTGCCGTAATCGAAGAAGTACATTCCCCTTGCCGTAAGTTTGTTGATTGCCTCAACCTGACGGCGTAAAGATGCCTGAACGTACTCTCTGAACTTTTCGGGGTGATCGGCCATCATTTTGTTGGATTCTTCAAAACTTAAACCAGCCGGGTAGTAGCCTCCTGCCCAGGGATTGTGAAGCGATGTCTGGTCGGAGCCCAGGTCAACATGAATATTTTCGTCTGCTAGTTTTTCCCACAAATCCACCACATTTCCAACATAAGCCAGCGAAACAGATTCCTTGTCATTTTTGGCTTTTACAATTCTGCTCATCAACTTGTCCATCGAATAAAAAAGTTCATCCACCCAACCTTGTGAATGGCGTTTTACTGCAGCTTTTTCATTCACTTCGGCAATTACGCCCACAGCGCCGGCAATTACGGCTGCTTTGGCCTGCGCACCCGACATTCCGCCAAGGCCAGACGTTACAAACAGTTTTCCGCCTAAACCTTCTTCCGGTGTTTTACTAATCATCCGCCCGGCGTTTAACACCGTAATGGTTGTGCCATGAACAATTCCCTGCGGCCCAATGTACATGTACGAGCCAGCCGTCATTTGGCCATATTGCGAAACGCCCAGCGCATTAAACCTTTCCCAATCGTCGGGTGTAGAATAATTTGGGATAACCATCCCGTTTGTAACCACAACCCGTGGAGCCTCCATGTGCGATGGGAACAAACCCATCGGGTGGCCCGAATACATCACAAGCGTCTGTTCATCGGTCATTTCGGCTAAATATTTCATGGTGAGAAGGTATTGTGCCCAGTTTTGAAAAACTGCGCCATTTCCACCGTAAGTGATGAGTTCGTGGGGGTGTTGCGCCACAGCAGGATCGAGGTTGTTCTGGATCATGAGCATGATGGCTGCTGCCTGCCTGCTTTGATATGGATATTCATCAATCGGGCGGGCGTAAATTTTGTACTTCGGCCTGAAACGGTACATGTAAATTCGTCCGTACTTTTCGAGTTCATTGGCAAACTCCGATGCAAGAACCGCTTGATGCTTTTTGTCGAAATACCGCAAAGCATTGCGCAAGGCCAGCTTTTTTTCATCATCGCTTAAAATGTCCTTCCGCTTAGGAGCGTGTGATACCGAAGCATCCCAACTTTGTGGCTCTGGTAAAATTTCCGGTATTCCCTGCAAAATTTCCTGCTGAAATTGTCTATTTTCCATCGTTTCTGATTTTTTTCTGCAAAAGTAGAATTATTGCCTGCAATTTAGATTGCCTATAAATTTTTTAATTCCTGAATTTCGGAATTCATTCTTAAAAAAAAGTATGACATTTGCGGCATTGTTAAACACTAAATTTTAAGCACAATGGCATACAAAATCTCAGATGACTGTACCGCATGTGGTACCTGCATTGACGAATGTCCCGTTGAGGCTATCTCCGAGGGTGATATTTACAAAATTGATCCAGACGTTTGCACCGATTGCGGCGCATGCGCTGATGTTTGCCCGGTAGAAGCCATTCATCCGGAATAATCCGGTTTAAGGATATTTTATTTTTATCAACCCGGCTTTTAAGGCCGGGTTTTTTGTTATCTTTGGCTGTGTTTCATTATTTTTCATCAATTCATTTAAATCAAAACTGACAGGAGGAATAAATATGAGCATCATCAAAGAAGTAACTGATGGAATTGATCTGATTGCATCGTCTATTAGAAATATCAAAACTATTGTTGATACAGTAAAGGATGGAAAAGGTTATCTTGATAGCCGATACAAGGAAGCAAAAGCTGATGTAGTGCAAATGCTTGATGAAATGGGAAAAACAATGATAACAATGAGTAAAATTTCATCAATTATCACACACTTTTCATTTATTAATGACCCGGCACATTACGTAAGCGACATGGAGGAATTACGAGACCAGATCAGGAATTCCAAATCGGAATTAGAAGCTTTGGAGCAAAATATTGATTCAAACCGTGGTCATTGCTCCGTAATTCGCCACCATGCTGAAAAAATTAAAGAGGGGAATAAACTGGATTCTTTGTTCAGGATTTTCGGGATTGATTCAAAGGAAAAAAATGAAGAATTAAGCGGCAGGCTAAGAAGGATTTACGACGACGAACGTAACCAATACATGGCTGTTGATATGCTCTGTGCAAATTTAAAGATAGCTATTGATGATGTTTACAATACATTAGGAGGAGCTGGAATGATTGATCCAACCAAAGTACCCGCAACAGCCGACTTATTGCGAGAATACAGCAAGGTATTCACCAAATTGGAAGAAGAAACAAAGCGGAACTACAAAGAAATCAGAGCCTTGACGGTGGAATTATCAGAATAACTTTTTAATAACAATCCTGTGTTATTCTTCCGGCAAAAACATTGGGTCCCATGGAGGCAATAAAATGGGTTGGGTGTCAAGGATTTTCAGCACATCAGCAGGAACATATTTTTTGTTCACCACCAGCCTGAACATGTACTCGTCGAACCATTTGTCGGTCATGATTAAGAAACCCTGAAAACCGGAATTTGCACCCCAACTGTTTTCGAGCAGCCATTTTACCGGGTTGCCTCCCTTATCCAAATCCACACCCACCAGATTCATTCCATGCGACGATCCGCTTTCAAAAGTCTGAATGCGTTCGGCTTTGCTCATGGCCAGGCTCACACCAAACAAATCCTGAAAATTATAATTATTCACATCAAGGGTTCCTTCCTCTTTGTTTAGCTGTTTACCAACATCACACGAAAAATACATCGGTTGGTTGTCGAGGATCGATGCCTTTGCATATTCCTTTATCTTTTCAGCCGGCAGGTTGATGTACTTCCAGTTTCCTCCTTCATAAATATGCCGGTCGTAATCGATTTCGTAAAGTCGGCTGAATTCACGACTTGGATCGTTCATTAGCATAACATACTGTGAAAGATCAACTTGCACAAAATCCTTGTAAAACGACATCGGGGTATATTTTGTCAATTCCGTAACGGTTCCGTTGGTCTTTTTGTATCGCCATGAAAATTCGGCTGGCGGCTCACCCAACATGAGAACAAGTACGCGGTAAACCTCACCGAGCATTTCAATTTTGACTGTTTCAAGTTCGGTTAACTTTTTTCCTTCAGTCGCCAGTTTCCTGAGTTCAAGTGCGTTCGATCGAAGGTTGGTGGTAAGAATCCGCGAAAGCCAACGGGTATTTTCGCTGTTTTTGCTGTCGGGCATGATCTCGGCAGGTACAAGGCCATATTTGCCAACAACGTCAACTACACCCGTCCACTGGCCACCATCGCCAATCGGATTTTTCAGCAGCCAGTCAACCCTTTTCTCGTCAAGTGGCTGGGTAGCAGTAGCGATAATCCCTTCCAGAAACAGGTTTGCTTTTTCCAGTTGATCCCAAAAAAACGGATAGGTTTGCGAAAGTTCAAAACCTTCCATATCATAACGGCTAATGACCTGAATTCTAATCACATTCAGTCCGGTGTAGAGCCAGCAACGTCCCGAAGATTTCTGATCGGTGATTCCTTTGGTGTTGATGCGGTTAGAAAAGTACTTGTCCAAAAGTCCTTCATTTTCGCGGTTAAGCGCCAACTGTTGAACATCTGAATTGTTAATCGAGTTGATGAGTGCACGGGTCGAAGGTTCATCCTTTACCGATTGTTTTATCTTTCCGAGTACCGACGGAGTGATTACTCCTGAAGGGTTTTGCTGTGAAAAACTTGCAAATGAAAGGGAAATGAGCACCAGCGTGAGTGTAAATGTCTTAAATAATTTCATTTTGTATTGGTTGTGATTAAAATAGAAAAACCATTTCTGCAATCGCATTAAACCAGTAGTTTAAGGTATTTCAGAAATGGTTTTTATGATTTTTAAAAAAAGTCAACAATTTAAAAAAAGCAGGCTATTTGGCGTAGTTGATTGCGCGTGTTTCGCGGATTACGGTAATTTTAATCTGTCCCGGATAAGTCATCTCATCCTGTATTTTCTTTGAAAGATCGTACGACAAAACATTGGCTTCATCGTCGGAAACACTTTCGGCGCCTACAATAACCCTTAACTCTCTTCCGGCCTGGATGGCGTAGGTTTTTACAACTCCGGGGTAGGAAAGGGCAATGTTTTCGAGGTTTTTCAACCGTTGAATGTAGGCTTCCACCACTTCACGGCGGGCGCCAGGTCTTGCGCCTGATATGGCATCGCAGGCCTGAACTATCGGAGCCAGCAGCGAGGTCATTTCCACCTCTTCGTGGTGCGAGCCGATGGCATTGCAGATGTCTTCTTTTTCCTTGAATTTTTCGGCCATTTTCATCCCCAGCAGGGCATGGGGTAATTCTGACTCATTGTCGGGCACCTTTCCGATGTCGTGCAAAAGCCCGGCGCGCTTTGCTTTTTTCGGATTCAGCCCCAACTCTGCAGCCATAGTGGCGCAAAGGTTGGCAACCTCACGCGAATGTTGCAGGAGATTTTGACCATACGACGAACGGTATTTCATTTTACCTACCAGGCGAACCAATTCAGGGTGAATTCCATGAATTCCCAGGTCGATGCAGGTACGCTTGCCAATGTCGATAATTTCCTGTTCGATCTGTTTTTTGGTTTTGGCTACCACTTCCTCAATTCTTGCCGGATGAATTCGACCGTCGGTTACCAGTTTATGAAGCGAGAGGCGGGCAATTTCGCGGCGTACAGGATCAAAACCAGAGAGAATAATCGCATCTGGAGAGTCGTCGATAATGATTTCGATTCCTGTCAGCGATTCAAGGGTGCGAATGTTACGGCCTTCACGGCCAATGATGCGGCCTTTGATTTCGTCGTTATCGATGTTGAATACTGAAACAGTATTCTCGATAGCGTTTTCGGTGGCTGTGCGTTGAATGGTTTCAACAATAATTTTGCGGGCTTCGGTGTTGGCAGTCATTTTTGCCTCTTCGATAATGTCCTGAACCATAACTACGGCTTCAGCCTTGGCTTCATCTTTCAGCCCTTCGATTAGCTGAGTTTTGGCTTCTTCAGCCGACAAGGCCGAGATGGCCTCGAGTTGTGCCAATTGTTTTTGGTGGTATTTGTCCAGCTCTTCCTGCTTTTTGTTGGCAAGTTCAATCTGGGTTTCAAGGTTTTTTCTGATATTATAAATATCTTTTTCCTTTTTGTTGTACTCTTCAATTTTTTGTGAAAGCATCGACTCTTTTTGTTTGAGCCGGGCTTCGTTTTTCTGAAGATTGAGGTTTCGCTCGTTAACAAGCTTTTCGTGTTCAGCCTTGAGTTGAAGGAATTTTTCCTTGGCCTCAAGTATCTTTTCTTTTTTTAATACCTCAGCTTTTTCCTGCGCTTCAAGAAGCAGTGCATCGCTCTTTTTACCAATTTTCTTGCGCAGCAGAGTGCTTGAGAGGAGCACTCCGAAGGCTAATCCAACGATCAGCCCGATTGCAATCCATAAAAATGTCATAATCTTACATTTGTTTTTAATGGAAGGCAATAGCCGGAAATAAAAAAAACCCGCATTAATTTCAATCGGAGTTTAGTAAACCCCGTTCTTTATTTTTAGAGTTACCGCAGAATTTAAACTTCCACTGTTCCGCAGGACGGAAACCCGAAGATTCGGGTTGAGGCCTGTTCTACAACTGCTGAGATGGCTCTAAAGTGTGTAATGTTGAGTTTACAAACTGTTAAAGAATTAATGCGGGTAAATTTTTTGCCCAACCACAACAGAAATTCTGTTGCCGGATGGTATCTTTATTTTCAAAGAACGCTTTTTAATCTTTCGACAGATTCTCTGACAAAATCCTGTCAATATCGTCCAGTTTATCTGATAATTGCTCCTGCTGAAAACCAAGCTGTTTTTCAAGTTCCATAGATTTTACGGTGTTTTGCAACACCACCATGGCCAACAAATCCTGTTTATCCTTAAACTCGTAATTCTCAGCATATTTTTTAACATGTTCATTAATCGTATGTGCAGCTAATCTTACTAATTCCTCCTGTTTTCTGTCAATATTTAACCGGTACTCCCTGTCAGCAACACGCACTGTTATTAATAAATTATTCATCAGGGCTATATCAAATCTTGTTAATCATTCAAAAGGCCGATTGTTCTGTCTATTTCCCGCAAAAGTCCGTTAATCATCAATTTTGCATTCGTTGAACCTTTGTTTCCTTCTAATGCCTTCGCCGTTTTAATTATCTGGTTATTATACTCTAATTGTTTTATCTTTGTTTTTAATCCTTCAATTTCAATAATTAATTCCTTGTTTCTCTCTTCTAATTTAACGCTTTTATTTTCAGCAGCTTGTAAACGATCGATTAACTCCCTCGTTTTGTATTCAATTCCAGCAACTAATGTAATAAAATCTTTCATGAATCAAATACACCTGCTTTTACACAACCTCACAAAAGTAGAAAAAAACCTTACAAAAAGTATTCTTACAAAATTTTTTAATCGAAAGTCAGAAATTTTCAATTTTACCCATTCATAACAATAATAACAAACAATTGTTTTAGGGAATTTTTATAGCTTGATTTTGAACTCTTTTGCCTTTTCGGTTGTAAAAATTCACTTGCCCGTCAGCAATTAATAATATTATGTTAGCTTTGTCATAAATAAATGATTCCCAAAATGAATGAAGAATTTCTCTGGTACCTCTGGCAATACCGGCTTTTCAACAATGAGTCATTCACTACTTCAGGACTGCCTCTTGAAATTGTTCATCCCGGGCAGCATAACCTGGATGCCGGCCCCGATTTTACGAACGCCCGCATACGAATTGGTGATACACTTTGGGCTGGAAATGTAGAAATCCACACCAAATCATCCGATTGGTACAATCATAATCACCAGAACGATATGGCTTTTGCCAATATAATTTTGCATGTGGTTTATGAACACGACAGGGAGATTTACGACATCAACCACAGGCCTGTAGCAACTTTCGAACTGAAAAACAAATTTCAGGAAAGAATTTACAAAAAGTACTTCTATTACCTGAACAATAAAAACCGAATCCCATGTGAAAAAGATTTCCCAGGTTTAAATCCAATAATCCTCAAAAGTTGGACTGAAAGGCTTTTCGTAGAACGATTGGAAAGAAAATCGCTTGAAATTCTTCATCTTTACGATCATAATAAAATGAACTTCGAGGAGACGCTTTATCAGTTTATTGCAGGAAATTTTGGTTTCAAACTCAACGAAGAACCTTTCAGGTTGTTGGCGAGGATGTTGCCCTTGCATATTTTAGGAAAACATCAAAATAGCCTCTTCCAGACCGAGGCACTGCTTTTTGGTGTTGCCGGGCTACTGACCAGCCATGGCGAAGACGATTATTCAAAACAACTTCAAAAGGAATCAGATTTTCTAAGAACCAAGTATTCATTAACAAAACTTGATGGTCATTTATGGAAATTCCTGCGATCTCGCCCGGCCAACTTTCCAACGATACGTATTTCGCAATTTGCCACACTTATTCAGAAACCGGGAAATCTGTTCTCGAAAATTATTGAAGCCCGAAAAATCGAAAATCTAGCGGAACTGTTTGAAGTTGAAGCTACTGAATATTGGAAAAGCCACTACCTGTTTGGCAAAACAGCGCCCACATCTTCAAAAAAGCTTGGGATTGAATCCATCCATAATATTCTGATCAATTCGGTTGTCAGGTTTTTATTTTTTTATGGAAAAATGAAATCAGAACCTGAATATCAGGATCGTGCAATTGACCTGATGTTACTGATACCCGCAGAATCAAACCATATTATTAAAAGTTGGGAAAAATTGGGTGTTAAGGTTGAAAATGCTTTTGAAAGCCAGGCTCTAATTGAACTGATGAACTCGTACTGCAAGCAGAAAAAATGCCTGAAATGCGGTGTTGGACTTGTTTTGCTTAGAGAAAATAATTAAAAATGCCGGTATTGAGGAAAACAGCCTGACCATAAAACAAATTGATGGGTTGACAACGAAAGCATGGCCTGAAGCGATCGCATATGCTGTTTTACAACTCAATGCTCGCATTACTTTCTGCATTCTGCTCGTTGCGCTCAGCTTTCATTATTTTCCCATCTTTCAGCACTGGCACCACCTCGGTTGTATCCGTTTCAAACGAAAAAGCAAGAACATCATCAACGCCCAATTGCCTGAGTCGTTCGCGGTGTGTAGCTTTTTCGATGTAGGCCATTACATCTTTCCGGGCAATTTGCCATAAATCCAATGAAGCTTTGGCCGAATCACAATTGTAATGGTAATTGCCCATTTCAAGCAGCTTTTCAATCAGGGCGCCTGCAAAAATAGTATCTTCAAGACAGAAGGCGTTTTTCCAGCCTGAGCAAAGGATCAAAACATTTTTGGCGTTTAACGAAAGCCACGATGCCAGCGATGTCAGATTGCTGAATCCACCCAAAACTACCTCTCCAAACTGTTTGGCTAAATCGATTGCCACAGTGCCATTGGTCGTGCTGAAAACCAATGTTTTCCCTGTAACCCTGCCACTCTGGAATTCAAACGCTGAGTTTCCAAAGTCAGCAAAATCAAGAATTTTGCCATCCCTTTCGGCTGCCACCAAATAGCCTTGCTCTTTGTAAGCTTTGGCTAAGTTCAGATCAGCAACCGGAACAACGCATGAGGCGCCGTTTGAAATGGCTGAAATAATGGAAGTGGTTGCCCGCAAAATATCTGCCACCACAACAGTTAAACTATCCCGAACTCCAACTAAGTGAATAAGTTGCGGTGAAAAACATACTTCTATCGAATAAAACGCTTTTTGGTTCATCTTTTCTGATTAATCACGAAATTTAAAGAATTGTATGAAAATGAGTCATTATCAAAGTTTTCAATAAAGCATAATGCCCATATGATCGAGCAGTAGAAAAAATGAAGATGCAGAGCAGACTTGCGTTCTTAACTCCTTCATTTTAAAAATCAAATATTCATAAAAACAAAAGGATGATAACTCTTTTTTCTGGTTACCATCCCTTTAAACGATCAGTTCAAATTTTTATTAACCCTGATAAAACGGGGTCTTTACAATAACAGCTTTCAAAAGTTTTCCTCTGATGCTGATGTAAATCTCGGTTCCTGGTTTGGTGAATTCCGATTTTACGTAACCCATGCCGATAGCCTTTTTGGTGGAAGGCGACATGGTGCCTGATGTTACTTCACCAATTTCATTTCCTTTTTCATCACAAATTGGATAATGTTGTCTTGGTATCCCTTTATCGATCATTTCGAATCCTTTCAATCGCTTGTCAACACCGCTTTCCTTTTGTTTTTCCAGCAAGTGACGATCGATAAAATCATTGCCATCAACAAATTTTGTGATCCATCCCAAGCCTGCCTCAATGGGTGAGGTGGTGTCGTTTATGTCGTTTCCGTAAAGGCAAAAAGCCATTTCGAGCCTCAAAGTATCGCGTGCGCCAAGTCCAATTGGTTTAATGCCAAATTCTTCACCAGCTTTAAAAACCTCATTCCACATTTTTTCGGCGTATGCATTTGGAAAATAAATCTCAAAGCTGTTTTTTTCGCCGGTATAGCCGGTTGCCGACAAAATGATGTCATCGAAACCGGCAAATTTCACGATTTTGAAAGTGTAATATGGAATGGTAGTCAAATCGGTGTCGGTAAGTTTTTGCAATGTTGCAAGTGCTTTCGGCCCCTGAACTGCTAATTGGGACGTTTCGTCTGAAGCGTTTATCAACGTTGCACCCATCGTATTTTGACTGTTAATCCATTGCCAGTCTTTATCGATGTTTGATGCGTTAACAACCAGTAAGTACGTTTCGGCATCGACTCTGTAAACGAGCAAATCGTCAACAATTCCTCCCTTTCCGTTGGGGAAGCATGAATATTGCACCTTACCATCGCTCAAAGCGGCTACATCGTTGGTAGTCACTTTTTGCACAAGGCTAAAAGCATTCGGGCCTTTTACCCAAAATTCGCCCATGTGCGAAACATCAAATACGCCCACCCTGTTTCTCACTGTTTCGTGTTCGGCAACAACACCCTCGAACTGAACGGGCATATTAAAACCTGCAAACGGAACTATTTTGGCTCCAAAAGCCTCGTGCATTTTAATAAAAGCTGTATTTTTCATTGTAGGTAAAATTAGTTTTTGTGGCGCAAAAGTATGGAAATGCCATGAACCGGAATGTGAAAACAGTCCATTAAATTTACAACAGCCGACAAAAGTTAGAAATCGTAAAATCAAAAAAAAAGTTGCCTCAATCTTTTGACCTTATGAAGAAAATTTTTCGACTGATGTAACGGTGAATGAACTTTGGAAAACGATAATTCTGAAGAATTTTCGAACCAGGCGCGACTTTATTTGCTGTGGAGGTATTTGTTAAGGGTATGAAAAAGTTCAAATTCCTTGAATGGTTTGGAAAGAAAATCGTTGAAGCCCGATTTCATTACCTTTTTCCGTGTATCTATCAGGGCATCGGCAGTAAGGGCAATGATGGGGATGTTGTGCTGGTTTGTTTTTTCACTGTTATCCCTGATAATTCTGGTCGCTTCAAATCCATCCATCACAGGCATTTGCAAATCCATGAAAATGCAGAAGAAATTTTCGGTTTTCAATAAATCTATACATTCACGTCCATTGTTGGCCAAATAAATTTCGGCGCCACATTTTTCAAGTATTTTGCGGATAACCACCTGATTGATTTGATTGTCCTCGACTACCAACACATGCCTGCCTGTCAGAATTGGTTTTTCGATGCGTGCTGCCGGGCTTTCGTCAATAAACTTTTTGTTGCTTTTGGGGAATGATAGTGTAAAAATAAATTCAGAGCCTTTGTTTAACTCACTTTTCACATAAATATCGCCCTTTTGCAAATCGATAAGCTGCTTTGTAATGGTCAGGCCAAGCCCTGTACCGCCAAAATTGCGTGAGGTATCACCCGAACCCTGAATATAACTTTCGAATATGGACTGGATCAGATTTCTGGGAATTCCAATGCCGGTGTCTTTTACCGTGAACCGGATTTTAACCTGACTTTTATCTTCACTCAACAGCTGAGTTATTATTTTTACTTCCCCCTGCCGTGTAAATTTGAGTGCATTTCCTGTAAGGTTCATCAAAATCTGGTTGAGCCGATAGGGATCGCCAATCACAACCTCTGGCAAACGCTCGTCATAAACCAACTGAAAATCAATGCCTTTTTCCCTGAATTTATAGGCCAGTGTTTTTATCAGATGATCGATTACACTTTTAATACTAAAATCGATCTGCTCGAAATTGATCTTTCCAGCTTCAATTTTAGAGAAATCGAGAATATCATTTATTATAATCAGCAGGTTTTCTGATGATTGCTTTATTGAATTGAGGTTCTCGATGATATTTGGCGGCAGTTCTTCCTGAAGCATCAACCCGGTAAGTCCCATGATTGCATTCATGGGCGTGCGAATTTCGTGACTCATATTTGAAAGAAAAATAGCCTTGGCCACTGAAGCGTTTTCAGCGGCTTGTTTTGCCTCGAGCAGATCAAGTTCGTTTTTCTTCCTGTCAGTAATGTCCATGGTTGTTCGCAGCACCTGTGCAACTTCACCATTTTCCTTTCTTTTAAAACTGGTATCGCGATGGATTAGCCAGCGCCAATCTCCGTTTTTCGCCTTCAGACGGTACTCTCCTTCAAAAATCTCATCTTTTCGAAGATATTTGACGGTGTCGTTGTGCAAAAAATATTTTGCCCGGTCATCATCATGCAAATAGCCGTTGATATCGCCGGGGTCGGTTTCATCAATTTCACTTCGCGAATAGCCAAGCAGCGACAAAAAGGTCCGGTTTTGAAAAACATACCTGTTTTCATCAAGATCATAAACCGAGATAATGTTAGGGGAGTTTTCGGTGAGTTTGTTGATGAAGGTTTCGCGTTCTTTTAGTTCGGTTTCAATGATTTTGTTTTGTCGGTTGATTTGAGCCAGGTCTCCAACTGTTTTCAATACCTGTATCAGTTTCGACGGAGTAATATCTGCTTTAGGGAAGTAATCAAATGCTCCGGCTTTCATCATTTCAACTGCAATTTTTTCATCACCCTGCGAGGTAGTAATAATTACAGGGGCTATTACGCCAATATGCCTGAATTTCTTCAGAATACTCAGGCCGTCGGTGCCAGGTAACTGATAATCAAGAAAAATACAATCGTAGGTTGTAGAAATTTCAGGCAGATGTTGATAAACCTCTTCAGCGCTTTCCATCGAGTTAACAACAACATTCATGTTGGTTTTTTTTATGGCCCGTCTAAAAGCCATGATATCGATTTCATCGTCATCGATGACCAATATTGTTTTTACGAATTCGAGTGCTTTCATAAGATTTTCATTTTCAGTAATTGGGAAATTCGCAAAGCATCCAGTAGTTATTGAGGGTTGAAACAGCATTGATAAAACTCTCGATTGACAGCGGCTTAACGATGTATCCGGCTACATTCATCTTGTAAGCCTCGATGATGTCGGTTTCTTCGCTCGATGTTGTCATCACAAAAACAGAAATATCTTTTAATCCATCGTCATTGCGCAGCTCTCTCAAAAACTCAATTCCGCCCATTCTGGGCATATTCAGGTCGAGCAGTATTATTTTAGGAAGAATTTGATGGTTGCTTCTCATCGCCCGAAGCTGCTGCAACGCCTCAATGCCATCTCCGGCAACAATCAAGGGATTTTTTACATTATTTTTGGCAAATGCACGCTTTACATTCATAACATCAATATCGTCATCTTCAACCAACATGATGTTTATCATTTTTTCAACCATGTGTTAAATTGTTTTTTGCTTGTAAAAATACGAAAGAACTTTACATGTGCCAGGTAAAATAAAAACCGGCACCGTGGCCTTTTTCCGATTCCACCCAAACTTTTCCACCTTTCTCGTCAATAATTTTTTTCACAATAGCCAGGCCCACTCCAGTGCTCTCTACTTTATCGCGCGATTGTAAAGTTTGAAAAATGACGAAAATTTTATCAAAAAATTCACTTTCAATGCCAGGGCCGTTGTCTTTTACACAAAACTGATGTTGGTTCTCGATGGTTTTGTGTTCTATTTCGAGTCGTGGTTCAGGCGAATTATTGTATTTTATCGCATTGCTTATCAGGTTAGAAAAAACCTGTTCCAAAGCGATTTTTTCAGTTTTCAGGTACGGCAGGTTATCGGGTATGTTTATTGAATAATGCGCCGGGATAGCAAGTGATTCGATAATATCTTTTAGCAATTCGGCCACATTAACCAGTTCAACTTTGGCTTTAATACGTCCGGCCCTTGAATAATCCAGAATTCCATTAATGAGCGATTCCATCCGCTTCACCCTTCCCCGCAAAAGCGAGAGATTGCTTTTAACATCGGGGCTTACATCGCTGCCAAGGTCTTCGTAAATCCACTCCGAAAGGTTATTAATAGCCCGGAGAGGGGCTTTAAGATCGTGCGAAACAACGTATGCAAACTGGTCAAGCTCTTTGTTTTTTTTCTCAAGGTCGGTAGCATAATCGCGGATGGCTGTTTCGGCATTTTTTACCTCAGTAATATCGTGTTGTATCGAAATGTACTGATGGGGAATACCCAACTCGTTGTTGAGTGGAACAATGGTGGAGTTGATCCAGTAATTCTGCCCATCCCTTGTTTTGTTTTTAATTTCTCCCTTCCAGGTTTTGCCGGAAGAAATGGTATCCCAAAGATTTCTAAAAAAATCAGGACTATGATATCCTGAATTTAAAATCCGAAGGTTATTGCCCAACAATTCTGATTTGTTCCAGCCTGAAATATTTTCGAACATATCGTTCACAAACAGGATATTGCCTTTATGATCGGTAATGACCACCATTGCAGCAGAGTTGATCGCATTTTTCAGGTTTGTCAGTTCTCTGAAAGATTCTCTGGAGCTTAGCTCCAGGGTGCGTTCAAGCTGCAGGTAGTCGCGTTCGAAATTCTGATAGGCATCTTCAACCTGAAGTAAAAATTTTTTTATGGTCTCATCTTCAAGATGGCGTACCTCCAGATGTCTTGTTATTTGTCTTTTTAAAAGCCTGTGCATCAATTTAATGTTTAAAAATATTGTAATTCGTGATGAATTACAATTCAGAAAAAGTAGTGATGGTCATGGTTTGATTGTGTAGTTCGCAAGGGGTGTCTTTCAGGAAAGGAGCGATTTCGCCATACGAGTAAAAACCAGTGATTATTGCTTGTTCGCCCAACACATCTTTTACTGCTTCAACTTCTTCCTCAACCAATTGCTTTAAAACGATTTTGCGCCCTACACAGCTTATTAATAAAGCAAACCCGACTTTATTTTTATCAAAAGGCCTTACACTCACCTCAGCCGCTCTTCCCGCGCCTTCGATCAAACGGTTTACATTGGATTTCATCAGCTTAACAAAAGATCCTTCGGGAATATCACCGGCAAATGTCAGGCTTTGATCCTGCTCGTTGACAGCCAGAATGGTACGTACGAGAGGTTCTTCATGCGACTCCGATCTAATGCTAAGCGGGAATAGCAACCCTGATGCAGGTAAATCTTTGGCTTGTTCACCCAGAAACGATTTATACAACTGCAGTGCCGGCTGTTTATCAATTTCATAAAGGACATTTTTGTTGGACCGCGTTACACTTCGCTCGATTCCAAAACTATCCCATCCACCCAGCGAACCATAGCCAATCATAATTTTTTCGCCATAAAAGCCAATGGCCGCAACAAAGTTACTTTTAGCTATTCCATCGTTGTCGATAACATAAGTTTTCTCAAAGCTGTCACCATCGCCGGCAAGCCCTCCGGTAACGTTTACATTTGCCGGAAGTGCACTTCTGATTCCTTTCACAAGTTCACTCCCATTAACGTGTAATCCGTCAGAAAGCACAAAAACATGCTTTAATCCTTCAGGTTTGAAATTTTTCATCAATTTTTCTCCTGCGGAATAACTATCCGTGTTTTCGTCAAGTCCTATGGAGTGGTGCACAATTCTGGTATCATCAAATTTGACGGCATTACAAACCACCGACCTTTCGGTAACCTCGGTACCTCTTATTTCGCCTGCCGTTGAGCAGCCTGAAATGACAGCATCAGGAAATTCTTTTCTCAGCCGGGTTGTCAAAAATGACCCTGAGAGTATTTTACTGCAGCCAAAAATCAGAATCAGATCGGGTTTGAACGCCATTTTTTCAGAGCAAAAGCCCTCATAACTTTCATTTTCAAAAAACGACACTTGTTGTGCTTTCATAATAATACTTGTTGCGGATTTTTTATTTAAACTGAAGAAATTTGTGACCAAAGTTAAAAAGTCATTAATTCCACTGCTTTTTGTTTGGTATTATTAACAAAAAATAACTGAACCGATGCTTTTCTTTTGTTGCGAAATATTTGTTTTCTGTCAATCAATAAGTTAAATATCAATCACGCTGAAAACCGTTTTTGGTGCATTTTTAGGCATGACAAAATCGGTGGCAGGTAGCAATAATTAAAAAAGGAGGGTGGATGCATTGCACCCACCCTTGTCTTTTGGAACGAACAGGTAATTATATACTGCTGCGTCGTTATTGCTTGAAAACGTAACTGATTTACCTCACAATCGATCCATGAACAGGCAGTCAGGCAAATCAGGCCTTCGGGTATGTTTGGATGATTAAATGCAGCCTTTCTAAAAACATGAACAGGTGTAAATTACTTCAAAACATCATTTACAAGTTTAGCAGCATCCTCAAGTGCTATGGCTGAGTGTACCTTCAGGCCAGAGGCATCGATGAGTTGTTTGCCTTCTTCGGCATTTGTGCCTTGTAATCTGACAATAATAGGTACACCAATATTACCAATATTGTTGTAAGCATCAACAATTCCCTGTGCTACACGGTCGCAGCGTACAATGCCGCCAAAGATATTCACCAGAATTGCTTTTACATTCGGGTCTTTCAGGATAATTCTGAAACCTTCTTCCACACGTTTGGCGCTGGCAGTTCCCCCAACATCCAAGAAATTGGCCGGATCGCCACCCGACATTTTAATCATATCCATGGTCGCCATGGCAAGACCGGCTCCATTAACCATGCAACCAACATTTCCATAAAGTTTCACGTAGTTGAGGTCGTAGCGGCTGGCTTCTACTTCAATGGGATCTTCCTCGTTAAGGTCGCGCATTTCCAGAAAATCGGGATGACGGAAAAGTGCGTTGTTGTCAATCGTTACTTTGCAATCGGCAGCATAAATTCTTCCGTCAGCGGCTTTAATCACTGGGTTGATTTCGAAAAGGGATGCATCCGACTCGCTGAAGGCTTTTTCGAGTGACTTTACAAATGGAACCATCCTTTTGAAACCTTCTCCGCTCAGGCCAAGATTAAAAGCAATTTTGCGTGCCTGAAAATCCTGTAAACCGACTTTTGGATCAATTTCCTCTGTAAATATCTGATCGGGTGTTTCTTCGGCAACGGCTTCAATATCCATTCCTCCACGGGGTGAATACATAATCATGTTGCGGCTGGTTTTACGATTCAGCAGAAAACTCATGTAAAACTCCTCAACTTCATATTTTCCAGGGTAATAAATGTTTTGCTCTATCAACACTTTACGCACCAGTTTACCAGCAGCTCCTGTTTGTGGGGTCACCAGCATCATTCCGATAATCTGGTCAGCATATTTTTTAACTTCCTCGAGGCTTTTGGCAATTTTCACACCACCTCCTTTGCCGCGTCCGCCGGCATGTATCTGAGCTTTTACTGCCCATTTGTCGGTGCCGGTACGTTCCTGAAGCACTTTTGCAACTTCAACCGCTTTGTCTGGAGATTCGGCAATGCAGCCATCCGGAACGGCTACGCCATATTTTTTTAATATCAATTTTCCCTGATGTTCGTGCAAATTCATAGTTTAAATCTTTAAAATTTGTTTTCTATTAATGTGGGCAAAATTATTGATTTAAAGGTTTGAATTTGACAACAAATAAAAAAATCAAAGCTTTTCGTGAAAAATTAGCCAGGTGGAAAACCATCCTGGAAAACTGTCCGCTTGTTATTTTTCTTAGAGACCAGTGCTAACAAGGTCAGTTTTTGGATGTTTCCACAAAACTTGCATTGAGCCTAACCAGGAATCGAGCGAATACCTGATTTTTAAATCAACTATCATGAATAATTCAAAAACATGTCAAGCAGATCACAGACCCTGCATTTGTGGGGCGGTTTTTCGAATTATAAGCAATAAAAACAAAAATCTGTCCTGCGTGTGCAGGATCTAATTTTGTGTAACCTCTGTCTGCCTGCCTTCCTGCCATTGGCACGCAGGCGTATTAAGGAAATGTTGTGAATTACCCAGGCTAAAATCCAATCTGTTGGTAAGAAGAACTTTATCAAACTTTTTACAGTTCTGAAAGCCTTACTTTTTTCTGAAGTAAGTAAACTTCTGCGACACCTTCCAGGTTTCGCCTTTGTCTTTCGACTGAGCAATTTCCAGCACAAAACCCTCCTGGCTTATCTGGGTGAAAATGTATCGCGTGAAGGTTGGGTTTTCGGTTTTTGTAAACGAAACAAGGGTATTGTCCATTATCAGCGAATCGCCCTGGAAATCACCCTGATAAACATCGGTGGAAGAATAAATATCGTTGAATACTGTCATCAGGTAGTTTTTCCGGTCGTTGTTGAAAGTCCAGGTGGTTATTTTCTCGAGTGGCAAATACCTGATGTAGGAGATATTTTCCTGCAGAATATTCTTATTTTCAATAAATTGAAACACTGAAGAAGTGGAATCTACATGGCTCCAGTTGCCACCGCGGCCCAGAGCGTCGAATGATACACCCCACTCGCCTCTTAAAAAATCCAGTTTTTTCATTGGCTCACTCAAAGGCAGATTAAAAATGCCCGGCTCCAGGGCGACATTCAATTCAATGTTTTCAATTTCGGTACTCGTGATGCGCGAATCGAAAACCCTCTCGTTGTAAAATGGCAGGACAACCTCACCAACCTTTCTGAAGTCGTCAAAGACAGCCTCCTGTTGCACTGGTGATGCAAAATCAGACCAATCAGTAATGGCCATGTATTCCAGATAGGTTTTTGAGTTAAGGTACCAGGTTTCATTTTGTCCGTCATTTCGTGTGAGCGTAATTTTAAAAACTTCCACTCCTTCTTTCACCTCTTTTCCGTCAAAGGTTGCTTTGTAGCCTTTTTCAGCATAATTAATAAAAGGTGTGAAAAAATCTGATTTTTGCAGAATTACCGATTCTTCCACCGGGCTGGCTTTGCGGGCATAGGGAAGTTCAAACCAGGGGTCGTCAGTCCAAACAAAACTACCATCACTGCCTTCATGAACGGGATGTTGGCCAAGCCAGAAATGAGCATAATATTTACCTCCTTTGGCTTTGATCTCGGTAAAAGGTTTCCGCTCGCTGAAACTGGTAAAATGTCCTGTAATTTTCATGTTTTCAATCTTTTGCCAGTTTTTCAAGCCTCCATGCGCATTGATATGTTTTTCGATGATTTCTTCAATTGTCTGGCCATTAACTGCTCCTGAAACAGTAATGAGAAAAAGAGTTACCGTAAGAATTACATAGCGTTTTTTCATGGCTAAAATTATTTGGTTAATTTAAAGACAGACATTTCTGAAAGATTTCTTACAAACAATTTCCCTTCGGCAAACGACGGCGCAGTCCACGATTTGCCTTCCATTGCCTTGAAAGAAGCAAGTTTTGTAAACTTTTCAGGTGTGGGTTCAACCAACACTACCACTCCCTGGTCCGACAGAACGACCAAAACATCGCCAACCATAATCAGGCTTCCCTTTCCATACCCTCTTTGCCCCCATTTAAGCATACCGTTTTCAGCCGAAATACAAATAAGTTTGCCTTTCGAAAATCCATAAAAATAGCCATCATGATAAATGCAAGAACTCCACTCGTTTTGCATAACATCGCTTGTCCAAAGTTTGTGTACCTGGTTATTCTTCACCTGTATGAGGAAACTTCCCGTATCGCTTAGCGCTGATATAAAAAACTTGTCAGGCGCCACAAATATAGGTTGTGAATAAGGGTAACGCAAAGGCATTCGGTAACTCCAGAGCAAATCACCTGCTGTGCTGTATGAAAAAAGCATGGTGTCCTGAGTAAAAATAATTTGTCTCTGATTTTCCAAAAAAGTGAGGATCGGCGAATTGTAGAAAGATACGCCGCTTCCTTTACTCCAGACAACCGAACCCGTTTTTTTATCGAATGCGGTGAACGCCCGGTTTTCAGATCCACCGGTTTCCAAAATCAGAAGGTTCTCGTACAAAGCAGGTGACGAGCTGTAACCCCACCTGGGCTGAACACTCCCAAAATCCTTTGGCAGAAATTTCGACCATACTTCTTTTCCATCTTTAAAGGTCAAAGCTGTCAACTTTCCCCGTCCGCTGAGGCAGTAAATCATTTCGCCGTCAGTAGCCGGTGTTGATCGCGGGCCATGCCCCCAGCCATCTACTTCAAAGTACAGCGTATCGATGCGTGTTTTCCACAAATCCTTCCCGGTTTCAGCATCAAAAGCCGCCAGGTATTCGTAGCCACCATCAAGCGAGTCGCTCGAAAAAACAAAGGCAACTCCCGCTAAAACAGTCACTTCCGGAAAACCATTTCCAACATTCTTTGTCCATAATTTTTCAAGCCCTGTTTCGGGTACACTGGTAATCAAATCAACATTGCGAACAATGCCATTGTGTTGGTTTCCACGAAACTGAGTCCAATCATTTTCCTGATAAGACTGTGCCGGCACACTTTCGTGAAAAAAAATTCCAAATACAGCAAGTGCTGTAATGATTGCTTTTTTGAAAGGACAAAAAAGGCATAAAAACACCCTTGATTTTTGTGTCATAAATTTTGTGGTCAGTCAATTTTTAAACCTTGCTAAAATAGTGTAAATCAATCCGGACAATAAATGGGTGAAAGATATTGTAAACCAGTTGTAAAAACAAGCGTTTCAGGAGATTTATTTTCCCTGTTTTTTTTTGTTTTTTTTGGCAAATTCTGAAGGTCATTAAAATGACAATCGTCGTTTTCAGGTTAGCAACATGGATTTCACAATTTTATCAAATCATGATAATTTTTTATAAACTGGCAATCCATGCAAAGGAAATACTGTTTTATTTTGTCAGTGGAAACAAAACGTAAAACAATAAAAGATATGAAAAGACTAACATGGTTTGCGATCGTCATAACGGGATTTTCAATCTGGCTGTCGTCCTGCAGTTCAGTTCCCATCAGTGGCCGTTCACAATTAAACCTGATTCCGGAGTCGGAACTTGTGGCAATGAGCCTGACCAGTTACAGCGATTTTCTGAAGGAAAACAAGGTTTCAACCAACAAACAACAGACAGATCAGGTAAAAAATGTTGGTAACTCCATCAAAAAAGCCGTCGAAAGCTACATGAGCCAAAATGGCTTAAGCAACCGGATTGCAGGTTATCAATGGGAATTTAACCTTGTGGAAAATGCAGAGACAAACGCCTGGTGCATGCCTGGAGGAAAAGTGGTGGTTTATTCCGGAATACTGCCGGTCACGAAAAATGAGGCAGGTCTTGCTGTGGTTATGGGTCACGAAATAGCGCATGCCATTGCACGTCACGGCAACGAAAGGATGAGCCAGGCACTGTTGATACAAACCGGTGGATTAGCGCTTTCAGCAGCTTTACAGGAAAAACCCCAGCAAACCCAACAACTGTTTCTGGCTGCTTATGGCATAGGCACAGAAGTGGGGATTAGCCTGCCTTACTCACGAGCGCACGAAACCGAAGCTGATAAACTCGGTTTAATTTTTATGGCAATGGCAGGTTACAATCCCTCCGAAGCCGTCGATTTCTGGAAAAGGATGCAAAACACAGGCGGCCAGAAACCACCTGAATTCCTCAGTACCCACCCTTCCGACCAAACCCGGATCGACAACCTGCAAAAGTTTTTGCCGGAAGCCATGAAATATTTTAAAAAAAAGTAAACCATGCCCGGCAAATGGAATTTAACAGGTAAAACGGCTCTCATAACCGGAGCAAGCAAAGGGATCGGTTATGCCGTCGCGGAAGAATTATTATCTCTTGGGGCAGAAGTGATTATTGTTGCCCGCAACCCCAAAAATCTTGATTATGCAATTGCATCCCTGCAAGCACCAGATAAAAAAATATCCGGAATTTCGTGCGACCTGGCAACTGAAGAAGGTTGTCATCAATTGATTGATTATGTTAATGAAAATTCAGTGAGACTCGATGTTCTGGTAAACAATGTAGGCACCAATATCCGGAAAAAAACCGTGGATTATTCCCCGGATGAGATTGATTTTCTTTTTAGCACAAACCTGAAATCAGCCTACAATATTACACGCCGTTTGCATCCATTGCTCAAAGAATCAGCATCAGGCGCTGTAATTTTCATCTCATCCGTTGCAGGGCTAACCAGCCTGAAGACCGGTTCTGTTTACGGAATGACAAAGGCAGCGCTCATACAGCTTGCACGAAACCTTGCCTGCGAGTGGGCTGAGGATAAAATCAGGGTAAATGCAGTGGCTCCCTGGTACATCAACACCCCGCTTGCCGCACAAGTAATAAATAACAAAGAATATCTGGAGACAGTATTGAACCGGACTCCGTTAAAACGAATTGGAAACCCGGAGGAAGTTGCAGCCACAGTGGCTTTTCTTGCTATGCCAGCATCATCGTACATTACCGGCCAGTGCATTGCGGTTGATGGCGGGTTTTCGGTATATGGATTTTAAAATTATTTAATGTTAATAAGCCGTTGATCAAAAACAAAAGGTTCATTTCCAATAAGTTTAACCTTACTGAAATCCTCCTACTAAGGATTAATCAGACAATTAGACTCCCATTGTACAATCACTGACGGAACTTTTAGTGCCATTGATTCTTTATTCTTAATCCATTCATTTCCAATTTTTTGGGTGGAAAATTGAAATGGAAAACTTTTCCAATTGTTGTCAAGATTTTCAAAACCAAGCTGTTTGACAAAAATTCCTTCAGGAATTTCGATTGAAACCAATCTGAAGTAGTTTTGAGAATTTCCAAGTCGCAAATGCACCGCATACTCAACGGTGGCTAATGCACAGGATGAACTTGTGTATAAAACAGCATTACCTTTTGTGTTCCAACGACCTCCGTATTTCATCGCTCCCAGTCCCGACAAATCGGTACTGAATTCCTCCACACAAATTCTGTAAACAATCATGCAAAAATCCCGTGTTCAATGCGGCCTAATTCATCCTTCAAAAAATTAATGCCTGAACTGCTCCGAAGCATTTCCTTGGGTTTCACCCCTCCCAAAGCCAGGTTGTTTGAATTCATCCATTGACCGAAACTATCAATGTTGCCAAAAACCGCTGTGCCACGATTGTACACCTGTATTATTTCGAGGATTCGTTCAGCATAAATCGGGGCAAAGCTCTTTTTTTCCCTTTTTGTAGCGCTGCAGGGTGCGTTCCGAGAGGTGTAAACTGTGTGACCATTCCTGAAAATCGAGCGGAATAATATCCGAAAGTTTCATAAAAATTTCATATCCAATGCTTTTGTGGCTGTAATACATCATTAGCGCTTCACCTGCCTGAGATAGGAAATCAGTGAATTCGTCATCTGACATGTCTGTGTATTCCATTGTTTTTAACAATTTCTAAAAAAATACGTCATTTGTCAAAAATATCCCGCTCTTTGTCACATTTTTTTATTCTATTTTTTTGTTAATTTTTTAAATCAATCCTTTTCGCTTGAGCATGGCTTCCTTTTCGGGTTCACGTCCTCTGAACTTTTTGTACATCTCAACCGGGTTCTCGGTACCTCCCCTGGAAAGAATATTTTCCCTGAACATCCGGGCTGTTTCTTTGTCGTACAAACTGGTTTCCTTAAAAGCTTCAAAGGCATCCGCATCCAGAATTTCGGCCCACAGATAGCTGTAATATCCTGATGAATAGCCTCCGGCAAAAATGTGCGAAAAATACGGCGACCGGTAACGTACCACAATCTGAGGAATCAAACCGATCCGCTGCATCGAGGCGTTCTCAAATTCAATTGTATTTTGTTGTGTGGTGTCGGTAAGTGTGTGCCAATCCATGTCGAGGTAACAGGCTGCAAGGTACTCAATGGTCGCAAAGCCCTGGTTAAATTTCGAGCTGCTCCTGATTTTTTCAATCAGTGCCTGAGGGATTGGTTCACCTGTTTTAAAATGTTTTGCGTACATTTTCAGCACTTCAGGATCAGCAGCCCAGTTTTCCATGATTTGCGAAGGAAGTTCAACAAAGTCCCTTGGAACGGAAGTACCCGACAACGTGGTGTAGTTACAATCTGATAGCAGGCCGTGCAAAGCATGGCCAAACTCATGAAACATGGTTAAAACCTCATCATAGCTCAACAAAGCCGGTTTGTCGGCTGTGGGTTTCGAAAAATTCATGACCATCGAAATTACAGGGGGTACATTTACACCTTCCTTTTTCGATTGCTTCCGGAATGAAGTCATCCAGGCTCCTCCACCTTTGCTTGCACGTGGATAAAAATCCATGTACAAAATTCCGACATGGGAACCGCTGGCTTCAAGCACCTCAAATGTTTCAACCTCAGGATGATAAACAGGAACATCCGTCAGTTGATTAAACTGCAGTCCATACAATTTATTTGCAACCTCAAACATTCCATGCTGCACATTTTCAAGTTTAAAATACGGGCGCAACAACGCTTCATCAAGATCGTACTGCTGTTTTTTAAGTTTTTCGGCATAGAACCACCAGTCCCATGGTTTCAAACTAAATGCACCGCCTTCACGATCAATGAGTTTTTGTAATTCAATGGCTTCCTGCTCTGCCATTTTCATGGCGGGTTCTTTCACTTCGTCAAGAAAACTGTAAACATTTTTTGGTGACCGAGCCATGTTTTCTTCAAGTACATAACCGGCGTGGGTTTCATATCCAAGCAGTTGGGCGCGTTCAGCGCGCAATGAAGCCTCGCGTGCGGCAATCAGTTTGTTGTCGTTTTTATTGTTGTTGTTGCCCCGGTTGATGTAGGCATTGAAGATTTTCTCACGCAGCTCCCGCTTTTCCGAATATTGCAAAAACGGGATCATACTTGGTTTGTGAACCGTAAACACCCATTTTCCACTCAAACCCACTTCAGTGGCAGCATTTGCAGCTCCATCAATGACCGTTTGCGGTAACCCGGCCAAATCCCCAGCGTCCTCAATAACCAATTGAAAAGCATTGGTTTCTGCCAAGATATTTTCGTCAAATTCCAATGCCAAAATTGCCAGCTTTTCATTAATTCGCCTGAGTTTCTCTTTGTCGGCATCATTCAGGTTGGCGCCATTTCTCGAAAAACGCTTGTACGTTTTTTCGAGCAGCATTTTTTGTTCCTGATCAAGGTTCAAAGTTTCTCTTTGGTCATACACGGCTTTTATTCTGTTGAATAGTTTTTCATTCAGCAGCATGTCATCCTGATGTTTCGATAGCATGGATGACGTTTCCTTCGCCACTTTCTGCAATTCGTCGCTTGTGTTGGCCGATTGCAGGTTTTCAAAAACATTGTTTACCTCACTAAGCAATTTACCGCTTGCATCAAGGGCTTCAATGGTGTTTTCAAATGTGGGTGCATCGGATTTATTCACTATTTCATCAATTTCAGCCCGCTGCTGTTCAACTCCCGCTTCGAGCGCTGGCTTAAAGTGTTCAGTTTTAATTTTTTCGAATGGCGGAACATTAAATTTTGTGTGGTACGCAGTTAAAAATGGATTCATATCAGCTTTTTCATTGTTGGTTTGTTGTGTGCACGACCATAATAAAACAGTTGCGCCAAATAGTGTAATTAAACTTTTTTTCATAAAAATGTTGTTATTCAATTAGTTGTTTAATCAAGATCAGATTACGCCACAAATTCTAAACACATAATTTTAGGCTGTTGCGTTCTTGTGGCAAGTCGTATTTCCTACCTTCAGGGCACTTTGTAAAAGTACCTGCCTGAAATCAGGCTTCAAAATTATTACTTTCGCCCGAAGTACATCAAAGTTGTCACTTACAGTATTTGACCTTTGTATCAGTACCTGATATTTAAACTAAGATATTAAAAATGAATACGTTTGCCGAAAAAGCCATTGCATTTCATCATCAACTGAAGCTGGAAATCGATTTAAGCGGTATTGAAGTTATGAATCCATTCCGAAACCAGGAAACCGTGATCATTTCTGAAAGATTTTTTACTAAATTCTTCAAGGACAACAACAAACGGATTTTTATTTTTGGAATAAATCCTGGCAGATTTGGAGCCGGATTAACGGGAATATCTTTCACCGATCCAATAAGGCTTGAACAAAATTGCGGAATAACGAACAACCTTCCCAAAAAACCTGAACTCTCTTCTGAATTCGTGTACAAGATGATTGGAAGCTATGGATCAGTCTTCGATTTTTATTCGAAATTTTTTGTGACTGCAGTTTCGCCGCTTGGATTTTTGAAAGAAGGTAAAAATCTTAATTATTACGATAACAAAGAGTTACAGATGAAAACCACACCCTTTATTGTCAAATCCATTCAGCAGCAAATCTCCTTCGGGGCTTTTCGCCAATGTGCCATTTGCCTGGGGGGCGACAAAAATTTCAGGTTTTTACAACAACTCAACCAAAAACATTCATTTTTTGAAAACATTTTTCCTTTGGATCATCCACGTTTTATCATGCAATACCGCCGTAAATCGTTGAACGAATTTATTAACAGATACTTAACAGTGATGGAGGAATGTCAGCGACTTATTGAAAAATAATTTAAAAAGTTACACATTGGTCATTTCATTTTTATTTGTTTATTTTGGATTCTGTAAAATTCATTCGGAATAGGGGAGAAAATAGATTTAAGACAGATAAGTTAAATTAAAATAAGTATTCACCAAATTTCATAAATTATGAAAATATCTATTGTAGGCACGGGATACGTAGGTTTAGTTACGGGAACTTGTTTTTCGGAAGTGGGTATTGATGTGACCTGCGTCGATATCGACGAAAATAAAATCGAGAACCTGAAAAAGGGAATTATTCCTATTTACGAACCCGGTTTGGAAGACATGGTTTTGCGCAATGTTGAAAAAGGAAGGCTGCATTTTTCGACGAGCCTTGCCAACACCCTCGAAGGAACGGAGGTTGTATTTTCAGCCGTTGGCACGCCTCCTGATGAAGACGGAAGCGCCGACCTGAAGTATGTGCTTGATGTTGCACGCGAAGTGGGCAGACACATGACCGATTATTTGTTGATTGTTACCAAAAGCACCGTACCTGTGGGTACTGCAGCCAAAGTAAAAAAAGCCATTCAGGACGAATTAGACAAGCGGGGTGTTCAAATCCCCTTTGATGTAGCCTCAAATCCTGAATTTCTGAAGGAAGGCGCTGCCGTTGACGACTTCCTGAAGCCTGACAGAATTGTGGTTGGCGTTGAATCGGAAAGGGCTGAAAACCTGATGAAACGACTCTACAAGCCCTTCACCCTCAATGGACACCCGGTGATTTTCATGGATGTTCCTTCGGCTGAAATGACGAAATATGCCGCCAACTCGATGCTGGCCACAAAAATCAGCTTCATGAACGACATCGCCAACCTCTGCGAAATTATGGGCGCCAATGTGAACTTTGTCCGCCGGGGCATTGGAAGCGATTCACGAATCGGCAACAAGTTCATTTATCCGGGCATTGGTTATGGTGGTTCATGTTTCCCCAAGGATGTGAAAGCTCTTATTAAAACCGCCGACCAACACGGGTATCAACTGCGTGTTTTAAAAGCAGTTGAGGCAGTTAACGATGATCAGAAGTCGGTTTTGTTTGAAAAAGTCAACAAGTATTTCAACAACGACCTGAAAGGCAAAAATATCGCCATGTGGGGTTTGTCGTTTAAACCACAGACCGATGACATGCGTGAGGCTCCTTCACTGGTCATAATCGAAAAACTTCTCGAGGCAGGCGCCAGAGTAAGAGCCTACGACCCGGTTGCCATGCACGAAACACAGCGCCGCATTGGCGATGCAATCGAGTATGCAAAAGATCAGTACGAAGCATTGATTGATGCTGACGCTTTGCTGATGGTCACTGAATGGCCCGAGTTTCGTTTTCCCAATTTCAACGTTGTAAAAAAACTCCTGCGGAATCCAGCTGTTTTCGATGGACGCAACGTTTACGACACAGAAGAAATGAAACACTTAGGCTTCGACTTTTTCTGCATTGGAATTAAAACTCATTAATAAACATTTTCAGGCTGCCCGTTTTTGCAAATTTTTTTCATTTAGCCAAAACGGGCAGTTTCTTTTTTAAAACCATTTTCAGCTATGAAAAAAAAGGTCTTGGTAACAGGTGGAGCAGGTTTTTTGGGTTCACACCTTTGCGAAAAACTCCTGAATTTAGGGCAGGAGGTAATTTGCCTCGATAACTATTTTACAGGTCAAAAGCAAAATGTTGTTCATTTGCTGGGAAACCCCTACTTCGAGCTTGTCAGGCACGATGTAACCATGCCATATTTTATCGAGGTTGACCAGATTTATAATCTGGCATGCCCGGCCTCACCCATTCATTATCAGTACAATGCCATTAAAACCATAAAAACATCGGTAATGGGGGCCGTCAACATGCTGGGATTAGCCAAAAGAATAAACGCCACTATTCTTCAGGCATCAACCAGTGAGGTTTACGGTGACCCCGAAATTCACCCGCAAACCGAAGATTACTGGGGACACGTTAACCCGATTGGCGTAAGAGCCTGCTATGACGAAGGCAAGCGTTGCGCCGAAGCGCTTTTCGTAAACTACAACCGTCAGAATATGGTGAAGATAAAAATCATGCGAATATTCAACACCTACGGTCCCCGCATGCATCCAAACGATGGCCGGGTCGTTTCAAATTTTATTGTGCAATCACTCAAAGGCAAAGACATTACCATTTATGGCGATGGATTGCAAACCCGCAGTTTTTGCTATGTTGACGATCTGCTTGAAGGAATGGTCAGGTTGATGAACACGCCTGAAAGTTTTACCGGCCCCATAAATATTGGAAATCCAAACGAATTCACCATAAAAGAACTTGCCGAACTGGTGATTGAACTAACTGGTTCAAAATCAAAAATCATTTACGAACCCCTGCCTGCCGACGACCCAATGCAGCGCCAGCCTGATATTACTTTAGCCCGCAAAATACTCAATTGGGAACCTACCATTCAGCTGCGCGAAGGACTGTTAAAAACCATCAACTATTTCAAAACCATCGACCTGACTAATATCTGATCTCATGACAAATATTCTCGTAACCGGAAGTAATGGCCAATTGGGCAACGAAATCAGAATGCTACAAACTGTATTTCCAGGTTATCATTTCTATTTTACCGATATAGCCGAACTCGACATTACAAACCGACAAGCCATTTTTGAGTTTGTTTCCGGCAAAAACATTCACTGCATCATAAATGCTGCAGCCTACACCGCTGTTGACAAAGCCGAATCCGAGCCACAAAAGGCTGATTTGATAAACGGAATTGCTACCGGCAACCTGGCAGAAGTGGCAAAAAGCCTGGACGCCCTGTTGGTGCACATTTCAACCGATTATGTTTTTTCAGGTACCAGCCACCGGCCAATCAGAGAAGACGATCTCACAGCACCGGTGTCGGCCTATGCCCGATCAAAATGGCTGGGTGAACAGAAAATATCCGAAACCGGGGGTAAAAGTGTTATCATCCGTACTTCCTGGCTTTATTCCGAATTTGGGATCAATTTCGTAAAATCGATGATTAAATATGGCAGGGAAAGAGAGGTACTCAACGTTGTGTTCGACCAGATTGGAACGCCCACCTATGCCGCCGACCTGGCAAGAATTATCCTTGAGCTTATTCCTCAATGGTTAACCCTGTCGTCGCCTGAAGTTTTTCATTACTCAAACGAAGGTGTTACAAGCTGGTACGATTTTACACTTGCAATACACGAACTTGCCGGCATTCGTTGTCGGGTAAACCCCATCGAAACCAAAGATTATCCCTTACCAGCTACCCGGCCTTTTTACAGCGTTTTGAACAAGGAAAAAATTAAAAAAAAATACGGTGTCAAAATCCCGCATTGGCGTGAGAGCCTGAAAATTTGCCTTAGCAAAATTGAAAACTCCACCAGGTAGGAAATGACCACCTTGCTTCATTTTTTTAATATTTGTATAAAAATTACATGTTCATCCAATAAAATTTAACTAATATGGCAAAAGAAAAAGTTGACAAATCAATTGTTGAAAAAGCCGAAAAATGGCTTACCAGTTTCTACGACGAAGAAACCAGGGAAGTTGTCCGCGATATGATGGAAAACAAGCCCGATGAACTGGTGGATAGTTTTTACAGAGATCTTGAATTTGGCACCGGCGGCTTGCGCGGCGTCATTGGCGCAGGCACCAACCGGATGAACAAATATACCGTTGGCATGGCCACACAGGGGTTGGCCAATTACCTGAAAAAGGTTTTCCCTGATGTAAAAGAACTCAGTGCTGCCATTTCTTACGATTGCCGGATAAAAAGCGATTTTTTTGCACAGATTACTGCTGAAGTGCTGTCGGCAAACGGTTTCAAGGTTTATCTTTTTGAAGAATTGCGACCCACGCCCGAGCTTTCATTTGCCATAAGGCACCTGAAATGCCAAACAGGAGTCATGATCACCGCATCGCACAACCCAAAGGAATACAATGGCTATAAAGCTTATTGGGAAGATGGCGCCCAAATGGTACCTCCTCACGACAAAAATGTGATTGAAGAAGTCCAGAAAATCAAAATTGAAGAGGTGAAATTTAAAGGTATTTCAAAAAACATCATCAGGATTGGAAAAGAAATCGATGAAGTTTATTTGAATGAGGTGGTAAAGCTTTCACTTTCACCCGGGTCGAACCACCGGCAGTCGGACCTGAAAATTGTTTACACGCCGCTTCATGGCACGGGTGTTTACATGGTTCCGGCGGCGTTGGCGCTTTATGGTTTTGAAAATGTTTTTAAAGTTTACCAACAGGATATTAATGATGGTAACTTCCCAACCGTAATTTCGCCCAACCCCGAAGAGCCGGCAGCCCTCGAAATGGCCTTGGACAAAGCCCGCAAGGTTGACGCTGACCTTGTAATGGCCACCGACCCTGACGCTGACCGTGTGGGAGTGGCCGTGAAAGACCTACACGAAAATTTTGTAATCCTCAACGGGAACCAAACAGCTGCCATTTTAACCTGGTACCTGCTCAGCCAGTGGCATAAACGCGAAAAACTGACTGGCAACGAATACATTGTAAAAACCATTGTTACCACTGAATTGTTAGCCGATATTGCAAATAAATTTGGCGTTGAATATTACGATGTACTCACTGGTTTTAAATGGATTGCGGATGTGATTCGCCAAAATGAAGGCAAAAAGACCTTCATCGGAGGCGGTGAAGAAAGCTATGGTTTTATGATCGGCGATTTTGTAAGAGACAAGGACGCTGTAGCATCGTGTGCTATTGTAGCTGAGATTGCAGCCTGGGCAGCCAACCAGCGCAAAAGTCTGTTCGATGTGCTGATTGATATTTATTGTGAATTTGGATTTTACAAGGAAAAACTGCTTTCGGTTACCAAGAAAGGAAAATCGGGCGCCGAAGAAATCCAAAAAATGATGGAGAATTTCAGATCGAATCCTCCGGCAAAAATCAACAATTCACCGGTGGTATTAATTAAGGATTATCTCACCCAAAAGGAAACTGATCTGAAAACAAAAAAGGAAAAGGAAATACAACTGCCAAAATCGAATGTGCTTCAGTATATTACAGCTGATGGGACGAAAATAAGCATGCGTCCGTCGGGTACCGAGCCAAAAATTAAGTTTTATTTCAGTGCCAAAGACGAGCTAAAAAACAGAGACGAATTTGATGCTGTAAATAAGAAACTTGACGATAAACTCGACCGGATTATTAAAGAACTTGCTTTGAAATAATCAGGTTTTTACACCAAAAAGATACCGCTGTTTCCGTTAGGAAGCAGCGGTTTTTTTATTCTATCAATGGCTTTTTGATCCTGTTTTGTCAGGCATTGAAAACCCACAGGTGAGATTTTTAAAAAAATTGCCTTCCCACCTTTTACTTTACCACAACATTATTCACCGTTACAGTGTCACTTATTGAGTGGCTTCCAGAACTTCCGGTTGCGGTAAGTTTCACGATAAAATCGTCGTTTTCGTCGTACTCATGGGTTGGATTTGCCTGTGTTGATTGTCTGCCATCGCCAAAATCCCATGAATAAATCTGAGCATTCGAACTCTGATTAGTAAAAACCACTTTTCCGGGATCGCTGGTTAGCTGGTAAGTGAATGCAGCCTTAACTTCACCATCGTTATCGTCATCTTTTTTGCAACCGGCCACAACGATCAGGGCGGTCAGCAAAGTAAATGCAAGAAAATTTTTAAACATACAATTTGTCGGTTAAATTTGTGGGACAAAAATAGAGAAAAGAATATCCGTTGTTTTTTTCAGAAAACATAAAAATTATGAAAACACTCAACACACTCTTCATCCTACTGACAATTAACTTGTTACATTGCTTTGGTATTGCCCAAAATTCATTCACTCCCTGTGACTTTACCATTTTAAAAAGCGAAAGTAATCGAATCCTGCTGGAAGTTGTTTTTAACAATCCTTCCTGTCAAACCGTTAATCCGGGTTGTTTTGTGGCTTTGCCCGGGTGCGCTGATTCTGTGATTGTTGATGTAAGAAAAATCAGTTTTGGTCAGACTTACATCTTTTCAGGGTTGCTTTCCAGGCAATTTATTAAGAATACGAAAATTGAATGTATCCGGGGGTACCGTATTTTGAGTATCGAATTTGATCCGGTTTTTAATTTCGGAGGTACAGAAAAATCCATTTCTCGTTTATGGGTTGAAATAACATTCCCGATCGAAAATCAAGGCAGCAATTACCACAGGTACTTTTCGACATCCTGGGAGAATTTCATCAAATCAATTGTGATCAATCCGGATGATGTTCCCGAAACAAATGCTAAAGTTCCGGTAAAAGAAGAGGACGGGGCAGAATATCTGATTATTACTCCTGACATTTTCCTGCCAGCACTCGAGCCGCTGAAGACTTTCCGTGTAAGGCAGGGAATATCCACAAGGTTGGCCGGAACATCAGAAACAGGTCAGACAGTGGCCTCCATTCAAAATTACATCACCGATGCATACAACACCTGGAACATTCCTCCGTCTTCAATCCTTTTGGCTGCAGACCATCAATTCATTCCGGCGCCGGTGTGGAATAGCTATTGCAGCTCCGATAATATTTATGCTGATGTTAATGGCGACGACCTTCCCGAGATTTTCATCAGCCGAATTCCTGTTAATACATCGCTTTTGCTCCAGCATTTTGTTCAACGGATTATTTCGTTTGAAACCAACCCCGCAACCGACTCATCTTATTATCAACACCCGCTTGCATGCACAGGTTTCGAAAATCCGGCTGTTTCATCGTGGATGATTGCTGAAATTTTTAATGGCTGGTACGCTCAAAAACTATTTAAATTTCCCGAACGGCAATACACAGGCACGGTACCCGCTCCGGTAGGTTGGCCAAACCAAACATTGTTCCAGTATTTCGGTCCAGGCGGTTTGGGTTACATACCCGAAACCCCGGAATACCTCGAAAATTACACAAATGGGACAGCATCATGCATAAACCAGGCACTCAACCAGGGCGCCATGACTTTTTTCAGTTTCAGCGGTGGTAACGAAACTGGTTTTTCGTCGCCCGCTTACACGATTTCTGACCTAAATGGACTTTCAACGGCTCCTCCCACTCTGTTTATTTCCCTGAACAGCCTCACAGGAAATTTTACAAACCAAAGCACCGATTGCCTTGCCGAAGCCTTTTTAAAAAATTCTTATGGCGGAATTGGTGTGATTGCACCCTCTGGCGTTATGTATTCCGCAGGTTCTGAATGGTTTACAATTGGTCTGATCGATGGAATGTGGGATAGCTTTTTCCCGGTTTATCCGGGTGTATTGCAAAACAGTTTAATTGTGCCATGTCAGGCTAATATTTACGCAAAGTACTTTCTATACTTGAATTCTTTCCCCATTAATCCGCAGATAAAACAAAGCTTTTATCACCTTTTCCATTATTTTGGTGAGGCATACACTACGCTGCACGACACAATTCCCGTAGAAATTTATGTCAATCATCCCGATCATTTTTATGTCGGACAGGAGGTGTTTGAAATGACTGCCGATTCGGGCTCAACTGTGGCACTTGTCATCAATCAGCAACTGTGCTGTGTTCAGCAATCAAACGGCAACCCAATGCTTTTGCCTTTATCAAATGCACAACCTGGTGATACACTTCATATTACTGCTACCCGTAAAAATCATTTCAGGCACTACAGCTATATTCTTTGTCATCCGGGAGTAGGCCTTGACCCGAAGGAATCCGGTTTTTGTTTTACAATTTTACCAAATCCAACCCATGGTTTTGTTAAAATTTTCATTTCAGAAAATATGAAAGATGGCGAAATTGAACTCGTAAACAGTGCTGGTTGCAGCATATTTAGTTCTGATTTTCATCATTGTTCAACTTTCAGCATTCCTGCAGGCAATCTGGAAGCGGGATTATATTTTGTTAAAATTTCGGACAAAAAATTTGGCTCAATCATTAAAAAGGTTGTAATTCAATAAAATGTAGTTTCTTTGCAGCGGAAAACCGGCTAACAACCGGTTTTTTTTAACCAACAACAATACACATGAAAATTGAAAAAAACAGAGTAGTAGGCATACACTACACGCTGACTGATAACGATGGGAAGGTACTCGATTCATCGATTGGCAACCAACCCTTGTTGTACCTTCACGGAAATGGCAATTTAATTCCCGGCCTTGAAAATGCGCTGGAAGGAAAAAGAAAAAACGACAGAATGAATGTAAAAGTAGAACCCGAATTGGGTTATGGTGAATTTGACGAAAATATGATTTTTGAGGTAAATCGTTCACAATTCGATTATTCTGGTGAAATAAAAAAGGGAATGCAATTTCAGATGCACACCGACCATGGGCATCAGGTGGTTACTGTTTCCAAAATTGAAGGTGATGTTATCGTGCTCGATGGAAATCACCCACTTGCCGGACAGGAATTGAATTTTGATGTTGAAGTTACCGAAGTTCGCGAGGCCTCATCTGACGAAATCAGTCATGGTCACGTACATCATCATGGTCACCATCATCATTGATTTTGAGATAAAAACAAGCGTTTTTTACAGGAAATGTTTTGTTATTTAAAAAAAAGTCAGACATTTGCACGCCAAATTTTTAATAATTAACATTAATAAAAACAGTACTTTATGCCAACAAAAATCAGATTGCAGAGACATGGTAAAAAGGGTCGCCCCTTTTATCATATTGTTATTGCGGATGGTCGGGCACCACGAGACGGCAGATTTATAGAAAAGATTGGCACTTACAATCCGATTTCAAAACCAGCCGAGATCGACCTCCAGTTCGATCGCGCCCTTTACTGGCTTCAGACAGGAGCCCAGCCTTCAGACACCGTACGCGCACTTTTATCTTTCGAGGGTGTCCTCATGAAAAATCACCTGCTCAATGGTGTTAAAAAAGGTGCTTTAACCAACGAACAGGCTGAACTGAAATATCAGGAATGGCTTGAAGCCAAACGCGCAAAGAAAGAAAGTGCAGCCAAGGAAATTGAAAACAAGGAGCGCACCGAGACCAAAAAACGCCTTGAGGCTGAAGCTAAAATCAAGGAAGCCCGTCTTGAAGAAATTGCAAAAAGACGAGCTGCTGAAATCGAAAAACAAGTGGAAGAAGCCAAAGCTAAACAAGCCGCTCAGGCCGCTGCCGCTGAAGAACCCAAAGAAGAATAAACAATTTGAAAATGTGAATAAGCCGGAGACAAGTTGATAAGAAACTTCTCTCCGGTTTTTTATTTTTACCATGAATAAAAATGATTTTTTTCTTTTTGGAAAAATTGCAAAGTGCAACCGCAAAACCGGCCAGCTAACACTGTTAGCCGATGTGGACGATGCTACTCATTACGAGGATGTCTCCGTAATCTTCCTGAATATTGACGGAGGGCTTGTGCCTTTTTTTATCCTTGAGATTGAATGGCGTTCGCATAACTCATTTTTGGCTGTGCTTGAAGATTACAACACCCCTGAAAAGGCACAGCCACTGGTTGGTACGCAGATTTTTCTGCCTATGAACCTGTTGCAAAAAACTGATGAAAATCATTTTTATTTTCACGAAATTATCGGTTTTATGGTGAGAGACGCCATCAATGGCGACATCGGAAAAATTGAACAGGTGCTCGAAGCGCCTGAACAAGACCTGCTGCAGATTATTCACCAGGGAAAAGAGGTGTTACTTCCTGTCGTTGACAAATTTATAACAAAACTCGACCGCCGGCGCAAAATTTTGTACATCAATGCCCCCGAAGGTCTCATCGACCTTTATCTGAAAGAATCGTAACCCTTTATGCCAAAGCCTGAAATTTTCAGATTCAGAGATTTTAACATACAGCATTCTGCTTCAACCATGAAAGTAGGTCAGGACGCAGTACTGCTGGGTGCGCTTACCAAAATCGAAAATGCAGGCAAAATCCTGGACATTGGCACGGGTTGCGGCATCATCGCCCTCATGCTTGCCCAACGCAGCAATGCCGACATTGATGCAATTGAAATTGATGAAAATTCAGCAACAGAGGCGGCTTCAAATTTTCAACTGTCGCCCTGGAGCGACCGTTTGCATGCAATTCACCTGTCGTTGGCTGATTTTGTTACGATTAGCACCCAAAAATACGACCTCATCGTAAGCAATCCGCCATTTTTTCATCGCGACCTTTTACCTGTTTCCAAAAAGCTTCAGATGGCAAAACACGCCACCTCTTTAGACTTTGACTCATTCATCAAAGGTTCAAAAGCCTTGTTGAAAAAAAACGGAAGACTGAATGTGATCTTGCCTCGCACCCTGATGGAAGTTTTCACTTCGAAATGCCTCATAAATGGGCTTTTCCAGTTATCAGCCATTCAAATTATTCCACGCACCGGACGAAAACCAAACCGGGTAATACTCACATTTTCTGATGAAAAAGCTGAAAACATCATAAGCAGTTTTTTTACAGTAAGAAATGAAAACGGGCATTACTCGCAGCAATACATCGACGCAACCGCCGGATTTCACCCACCACAATATTTTACAAATCAGGTGTAAAGTGGGTTTTTCGGTAACGTGAACGAAAAAACCTATTTTTGAAACCTGAATTCTGCGCTTATGAAAATAAAATATTGGTTTATTGTTTTGTTCGCAACCACAATGTTTGCGATGTTTTTTGATGGATGCAACCCGGAGAAAAATCCGCTAAGGATAGCCATTTCGTACACCTGGGGACCCGACTCTGCCAACAATTACATAAAATGGCTTAAAAGAGCCGACCCGGAAATAAACTACATGGTTTTTTACAATCTGCCTCCTGATTCCGTCGATTACTGGTTCGACAGGTGCTCGGGTCTTTTGCTTACCGGAGGCGAGGATGTTTACCCTGCATGGTACGGAAAGGAAGCCGACACAGCCAGATGTGGCGAATTCGACCATTACCGCGATACACTGGAAATGAAACTGATTAAAAAAGCTATGCTGGAAAAAATGCCTATAATGGGTGTTTGCCGGGGAATGCAAATCCTGAATGTGGCGATGGGAGGAACGCTTTATGTTGATATTCCGACAGATATTAATACCCTGGTTGCTCATCGCTGTCAGGACTGGCAAAACTGTTTTCATCGCGTAAACCTGCTCCCCGGCAATTTGCTGGGAAAAATTTCGGGAGCTGACGGTGGCAGGGTTACCACCAATCATCATCAGGCATTGGACAGGGTGGCCGAACCTTTGCGGGTTTTTGCCGTTGCCGACGATGGAATCATCGAAGCGGTGGGCTACGGTGACACCCTGCAACCTTTCCTGCTTGCCGTGCAGTGGCACCCCGAAAGGATGGACACACTCAATCCGCTTTCGATGCCGCTCGTTAGGCGCTTTGTTGAGGAAGCGGTTAAATTTCACGAAAAATAAACTTCAAACCGAATATAAAATGATAGTAGTAACAGGGGCTGCAGGATTTATTGGAAGTGTACTTACCGGCAAACTTAACAGCGAGGGTGTTTCGGACATCCTCATTTCTGACGATTTTTCGAATGAATTGAAAAATAAAAACCTCGAAGGGAAAAAATACATAGAAAAAATCCACCGACGTGAGCTGTTTTCATGGATTGAACTACACCACGGGCAAATTGAATTTGTTTTTCATATCGGGGCACGCACCGACACCACCGAGTTTGATATGGCTGTGTTTGATGAACTAAACCTCAATTATACCAAAACCCTGTGGACGCTTTGCTCAAAATACAAAATCCCACTCGTTTATGCTTCATCGGCAGCAACTTATGGCCTTGGCGAACTCGGTTACGACGACAAGCACGAGATTGTACCCCGCCTGAAACCGTTGAATCCTTACGGTGAATCGAAAAACAACTTCGACATCTGGGCGTTGCAGCAGGAATTCACACCTCCTTTTTGGGCCGGGTTCAAGTTTTTTAATGTTTATGGCCCCAACGAATACCACAAAGGTCGCATGGCTTCGGTGGTTTTTCATGCTTTCAGGCAAATTGGGCAAACCGGTATGATGAAACTTTTCCGGTCGCACAACCCCAGCTTTGAGGATGGCAAACAGTTGCGCGACTTCATTTATGTGAAAGATGTGGTGGATGTGCTGTTTTATTTCTATAAAAACCCAAAAAAACCTGGCCTGTACAACCTGGGCACTGGTACAGCCCGTGCTTTTCTCGATTTGGCTCATGCTACCTTTGATGCGATGGATCAGCCCCGGAGTATCCAATTTATCGACACTCCCCTCGACATCCGCGATAAATACCAGTATTTTACCGAGGCCAACATGCATAAACTCCGTGATTACGGCTACCAGAAACCCTTCAGAACCCTCGAAGAAGGGGTGACGGAATATGTGACCGATTACCTGAAGGACGGTAAGTACCTTTAATACTGAGGACTGATTATTCAGGTATATTTGAAATTTTAGCAAAACAACAATAACTGCACTAACTGAGACCAACAACTCTGTGCCCCGCTGCGCTCTCTGTGGTAAAAAAAATAACCACAGAGACCACTGAGAAACACAGAGAAAAAAAAGAATCAACAACTAAAACCGCAACCAACTTTGTCGAACAACTCTGTGCCCCTCTGCGCTCTCTGTGGAGAATAAAAATAACCACAGAGACCACTGAGAACCACAGAGAAAAAAAGAATCAACAACTAAAATCGCAACCAAC
>CALFEP010000284.1 GCA_937950125.1 uncultured Bacteroidota bacterium | reverse complement strand
GTCAGTTAGCTTCGCTGTCATTTGGCTTCGCCGGAATTTAGCTTCGCTGTCATTTATTGTCATTTGGCTTCGCTGTCATTTGTTGTCATATGGCTTCGCCGTTAGTTAGCTTCGCCGTCAGTTAGCTTCGCTGTCATTTGTTGTCATTTATTGTTAATGATTTATCTATTACTGCCTACTGCCTACTGCCTACTGCCTACTGCCTACTGCCGACTGCCGACTGCCGACTGCCTACTGCTTACTGCCCACTGCCTACTGCCTACTGCCTACTGCCCACCGCTTACTCAAGCAAATGCTACCATCATTTCGAGGCGGGTTCCATTTCCTGGTTGGCTGGTTATCATTAAGTTATCGACATTTTTTTTAATATTTGGCAAACCCATTCCGGCTCCAAACCCCATTTCACGAACTTTCTGACTGGCTGTTGAAAATCCTGCTTCCATCGCTTTCTCAATGTCTTCAATGCCGGGTCCCTCGTCTTCAACGATAATTATAATTTTTTCCGTGTCAATATCAGCCCTTATGCTGCCTCTCGCAGCATGAGCCACCACGTTAACTTCAGCTTCATACATGGCCACTACAACCCTTTTTATCAGGTTAAAACCAATATTTAGCTGGCTGAGTATTTTCTTAATTTCGCTGGATGCAACGCCGGCCTTACTGAAATTTCCACCCTCGACTTCAAATTCAAAAATCATTTTTTCTGCTAATACAAAGGTTGAATACCATGCTGATAAAGCAATCCACAGGTTTTAAAAACAGAAAACGGAGTTTCGATAAGGGTAATATTGTTTTCTTCGGCCAATCGTTTCATCTCCTGGGTTGCGTTTTTGCCACGCGCAATGACAATTACCCTGATGTCGGCCATTTCGGCTGTGCGAATGGTTTGCACATTACACAACCCGGTAATCAGCATTGGGTCAACATTTTCCAGGGTTAGCACATCGCTCATCAAATCGGAAGCAAAAGCCTGCGAAACTATCGTTTCAGGATTGAAAATCCCACCAGCTACCCTTGCATCCAGCAATTCAATCAATTCGGATATTTTCATTTAATAATGTTGAATTCTCAAAAATAAATCTTCACAAAAAAACAGATCACAAAACGGTTTTAAAATCCAAAAGTACTATTGTTTGTGGAATGATGTTTAAAAAAGTAAGACCACAATATTTTATCATGATCATGATGTAACACCAATAAACATCACATTTTTAGAAATAATCTGAATTGTGAATTCTTTCACAAAAAAGCATGGTTTTTCATTTCGACCAACATAATCTTTTTACCTTAGCGCACTGAAAAAAATGGGTTCAACTTAAAACATGTAAAAAATGATGAACATTGATTGGAAAAGCCTGCCCTTTGGCTATTTTAAAACAGATTACAATGTACGTTGCTATTTTCGTGACGGAAACTGGGGAGAATTAGAAATTTCCTCATCAGAATACATCAATATGCATATTGCTGCCAGCTGCCTTCATTATGGCCAGGAGGCCTTTGAAGGGATGAAAGCCTTTCGGGGTCAGGATGGAAAAATCAGGGTTTTCAGGTGGGAAGAAAATGCAAAGCGCATGCAAAGCTCAGCCCGTGGTGTGATGATGGCAGAAGTGCCCGTTGATTTGTTTGGAAAAGCTGTTTTTAAAGCCATCAGGCTCAACGAGAAATATGTACCTCCTTTCGGACTTGGCGCCTCACTCTATATCAGGCCATTGCTCATCGGAACCGGACCCGAAGTGGGTGTGAAACCTGCCAGAGAATATATGTTCATGGTTTTTGTTGGTCCGGTAGGTCCTTATTTCAAGGAAGGTTTCAATCCGGTGGAAATGCAGATAATCAGCGACTTCGACAGGGCTGCACCTCATGGTACCGGTCATATTAAAGTAGGCGGAAATTATGCTGCCAGCCTAAAAGCATTAGACCGCGGGAAGAAAGAGGGATTTGCTTCTGTCATTTTCAGAAGCTCGGCCGACCGGAAATACATTGATGAAGCAGGTCCGGCCAATTTCTTTGCCATTAAAGGAAACACCTACATAACACCTGATAGCCATTCTGTCTTACCTTCGATAACCAACATGAGTCTCAGACAATTGGCAGCCGATATGGGATTGACGATAGAAAGAAGGTCGGTGGCTGTGGACGAACTGGGTACTTTTGACGAAGTGGGCGCCTGCGGAACTGCCGCCGTAATTTCGCCCATCAGAAAAATTATCGACCGCGACTCTGGCAAGGTTTACGAGTATTGCAAGGATGGTATTGCCGGCCCCATCAGTACACAACTTTACCTGAAGCTACGCGGGATACAGGAAGGACTTCAGCAGGATATTCATGGGTGGAACACACTTGTTGAATAAAATCAATCTCCGCTGAATTAATTTTCATCGAGGAATTTTTCGATATCTTTCGGGTTTCCGTAAATTACCAAAATTTCACCTTCCGAAAGGCGAGTCTGGGCGTTGGCAATCCCACGTGATTTTAACACCTGCTTAGGTTTTCCTATCAGATTTTTTTCTGTTTCGGTTACCAGGGTAGTTAGTACAATGATGTTGTAACGATGGCTCAGCGAAAGTTCAGCTAATGTTTTACCAACACAAGCTTTGGGGGTTTTTACCTCGATAATACTTGTGTTGCTGGTAAGATCAAAAGATTCGATGACAGACTTGTTCGTGAGTTTTTTCGCCCAGTGTTCGGCGGCCTCCTCCTCGGGATGTATTATTTCGTCAACACCCATCGCTTCCAGTATGGTTTGATGCAGCGGGGATACGGCTCTGCCAATCAGTTTTTTTACTTTCAGTTGCTTCATGAGCGCAGTAGTCATAATGTTGGCGCCTTCGTCCTCGCCAATGGCTACAATAACCACATCGGCCTGTGCGAGTGGCAAACTGGCAACAGCCTGTGGATCAGTAGTATTAACACAAACAGAGTGCGTTACCCGATCTTTTACACTTTCAACTTTACTCATATTTCTGTCAGCCCCAATCACTTCGTGACCCGTAAAGGTAAGCCTTGCGGCCAATGAAGTTCCAAAATTTCCTAACCCGATGACTATAAATTTCATACTTAAAAATATTAGTTAATCAAAACATTTTCAGCGGGATACCTGTAATTAAGATGTTTTATTTTTCTGAAGAATGCAATAAGAATTGTTAGCATGGTTACCCTCCCGATAAACATGGTTAAAATGATAATTATTTTGGCTGCTTCATTTAGCTCTGGTGTAATTCCCAGGCTTAATCCAACGGTACCAAACGCCGACACACATTCGAAAACAACGGCCGTCAAATTCAAGGCAGGTTGAAAAACCGAAATCATAATTACGGAAGCGCCAATAACAATAAATGAGAGGAAAATAGCAGCATAAGCCCGTTGAACCGTGAAGAATGACAACTCACGCATGAAAAGTTCAACACGGTCTTTTCCTTTGGCAAGGCTTAAAATATTTAACATACTGATTGCTAATGAAGTAGTTTTAATGCCACCACCTGTTGAAGCAGGTGATGCCCCAACCCACATCAGAAAAATGGTAAAAAGCACGGTTGATGACAGCAATGCCGCATTATTTACTGAATTAAACCCGGCAGTTCGTGGGGTGGTTGCACCAAAAAAAGCAGTTACAATTTTGCCAAATCCACTGTGTTCGGCCAGTGTATTATTCATTTCGAGCAAATAAAATATAAGTGTTCCAAAAACAAGCAGCAAAAGTGTGGTGATGACCGTAATTCGTGTATTCAGGTTGATTATCCACGGTGTATGTTCTCTTCGTAACCTGAGCAACCGATGTACGACGATATAACGCAAATAGGTAAGGGCATTAAAAATGATTGGAAATCCAATTCCGCCGATGATGATCAGAAATGCCACTGTAAGAATCAGAAAATAGTTGAACCGGTATTCAGGCTCGTAAAAACTATTGGTCAGCGTAGAAAATCCGGCATTACAAAAAGCTGAAACCGAGTGAAATACCGCGAAAAAAGTTCTTCCGCCAAAGGTTGAAAACAAATTTTTATCGAGGCTAATAAAGATGAGGATTGCTCCCGCTGCCTCAATAGCAAAAGTGATGAGAATTACCTTTTTCAGGGTACTGAAAACTTCAGCAATTTTATCGGAATTCGACATATCCTTTAGCAGAAGTTGATTCTGAAAAGACGAATTTCCCCTGAAAAAATAGCTGAAATAACTGGTAAATGTCATGATTCCAAGCCCGCCCAACTGTATTAACACCACGAGGATTGTTTGCCCGAAAAGGGTGAACTGTTTACCGGTATCGAACACAGCCAGTCCAGTAACACACACTGCGCTGGTACTCGTAAAAAGAGCGTCGATAAAAGTCACCGGAGAAGTGGTTGATTTGGGGAGCAGCAGTAAAAATGTTCCCGTTATAATTATTCCTAAAAAGCTCAGGATGAACATTAAGGCGGGATTAAAAATTTTTCCTTTCAGGTCAAGATTGAGGGAAGACAATTCACGGATAAAAATCAGGATGATAATGGCGTATTTCACAAACGGTTTTTCGGCAAAAGGAAAATTGTAAACCCCCAGGAGTGTTGAAAGAAGGGCAACAAGGAATAAGAAAAATACGCCGTCGAAAAACCATGCCTGCCGAGGTGGTCGTATTTTTTTGAAAAAAAACCTGGCTATGAGCGACCCCAGTCCTACCATCAAAACCAGGATGTACAACCAGTTTAGAAAGTCTTTGTCGAGGTGGGTATGTTCGTATCCAAAATCATAAATAACCGCAAGAAACGATAAAAACCCAATCAAGAATGGAATCCTACCAATAATCTCAAAAAATTTCAACCGCGCAGCTGCATCTATTTTCATCCTGTTTTTTATGTAAAAAAACGCGGCAAAATTAAAGCAACATTTTTCAAAAGCGGTTTTTATTCTTTTTGCAGCTTTCGTTTTACCATTTCAATGTTGTTCAAAATGGGTTCATTGCGTTTCTGCTTGGGTATTCTTTCCCAATATTCAAGCGATTTTTGGTAATCTTTCAACTGATAAAGTGTAGAAGCCATGTTGACGGTAGATTCGAAATAATCGGGTAAAATGGCCAGGGCCTGTTCAAAAATCTTCCTGGCATTTTCATAATCACCTAACTGAAAATAGGTTCGTCCAAGGTTGTTCAGCACATTAATTCTTGTTGGATTGGCCTTTACAGCCTCAAGATACACATCGCGGGCTTCAGCGGTTTTATCAAGATTGGCAAGTGCCAGTGCCTGATACCATTTTACGGGCATCACCTCCGGATCGATATCCCTGAAGGTTGTAGGAATACGAACACTGAGATCGAGCAGGCGCTTCCAATCCTGGCTGGTATGATATTCTCTGGCTTTTCTGACCATGATTTCCATTTTAATTTCGGAAATACAATAGAATATCGTAAACACCAACATCATGATTGCCGGAATTACCATTGCCAAATAGCTGCCCTTCTGTTCCTTTTTTTCAGCATCCTGATTATTAAGAGTGATAACCGATGCAGCCATAAGTCCCAGGTAAACCTGCTGGTCGATACGTTCGAGCGGGAACGAAAACATCGAATCGGTGATGTAGCCAATTATTCCACCAAATATCAGAAGCGCAAACACCTTTCTGTCAACGGATGCACCTGAAGACCAGATTTTATAGATGTAATAAAAAAATGCAGCAAAAAATCCCATGAAAATGATCAGACCGGCAATTCCTTTTTCTGACAAAACCCACAAAAAGTCGTTATGAGGTCGAACCCAGTTTAGCTGATCTTTCTTAAAGCCATAACCCTGATAATATCTTGGCGATTCGATTTTCCAGTTTCCTGCACCAACACCTGTCAACGGCTTATCTTTTGCCATCGACAAGCTTATGTCCCATATTTTCAGGCGGTAGGGATTGTTTGAGGAATCGGGTCTCACGATCGATTTTAACCGTTCGATAATTGAGTAGTGGCTGGTACCTTCCTGTGTGTAAATGATTGTTATTCCAATGGCAAACACCAATACTGAAACCACTGCAGCCCACCTTCTGAGCCGTAATCCAAGATTGAAGTATGAGCCAGATACCACAAGCACCACCACCGATCCTAAAAAGGCCAGGATAATCCCAAGCCATACCGACCTGGTGCTGAGCAATAATATGATGACCATGATGGCCAGACCTGCAATGGCAAACACAAATCGTAAAAATCCCCTGAATTTATAAATTCCAAATCCCAGGAAAGGCAACATCAGCATAAGCGAGGAGGAATACATATTTTTATGCGCCATCAGCCCTTTTACAAGGTAAATAAGTGCATCACCATCAGGGGCTTTATCGGTTGTTGCCAGCATTACTCTCTGGTAAAACTGATTGAAACCAATAAATATGGGTACGATTGAAGCAATCAACACAATGATTGATAATTTTTCAGGCCATTTGGAAACATTGTCAAAAACCAAAACAGCCAACACAATAAGCGTAAGTGTTGAAAAGGTCTTAACAATATCAAAAATACTCTCCTTGTAGTTGTAGGCCCACAGAGTTGAAACGGCAGTAATGACAAAATAAGCCACCCAAAACCAGATTATCTTGTTTTTGAGAAAAACCATACCAATGGTGTCTCTTTTTTTGACAACATTGATAAAAACAGTGAATATCAGTAGAAAAGCTGCCAGCGCCAGCAACCTGATGTGCAGGGCAGGATCGAGTACACGGCTCGAATAAACCAGCGGAACAACCACCAAAAGGCTTACGGTAAATAGCAAAAACATCAAATTGGAAGAATTTGTCATTTCGCTGAAAAAACCATTAGCATATTTTTTTTCTGCCAGCGGCTTACCACGTTTGCTTTTATTTCGTTTTTGTGATTTTGTCATTTTTTAGAGTTTATTTATTCAGTTTTTCTGATAAATTATTTCCCGGTTAAAAGAAATTGTCAAAAATACCACATCTATTTTTTCTGGTTGTTTGGCTGTTTACATGTTTTGTTTTTTGTTCGGCTTTTTTTTCCCCTTTTTGTTCTTGTTTTTTTTCGATTGCTCCTGCGGTTTTTTTTCCTTTTTCAAATCTTTTTTTGTTTTGGCTTTTGATGGATCCTTTTTTGCTTTGGCTTTTGATGGATCCTTTTTTGCTTTGGCTTTTGATGGATCCTTTTTTGCTTTGGCTTTTGATGGATCGACTTTTATTTTAGTAGAATCCTTTTGAGGTAATTGCGATCTGTGTTTTTCCAGGGTGCTGTTTTTTGGCTTCTTTCCGTCAGCATTTTCGCCGATCAATTTTGTCAACGCTTCTATGTTTCCTTTAATTACTACGTCTCTTTTTTTTGGTTCAATGGTTCTCAGAACTTTCAGAGATTTTTTGTAATCTTTCAGATTATAATAGGCTGTTCCGAGGTTCACCTTTGCTTCATAGAAACGTGGAAGCAATTCCAGTGTGTTTATCAACAGAGGTACAGCCTGCTCGTTCATACCCAAATCGATGTAGGCCTTACCCATGTTGCTCATGGTAAAAGCATCGAAGGGACAGGCTTTTAGCGCAGCCTCGTAGTGCTTTATGGCTTCTTTCTGTTTGCCCAACTCCAAATAACCATTTCCGATATAATATTCGATGGCGCTTGCATCGGGTTCGAGTGTACGGAAAGGTGTTTTGGCTTTTGTAGCTTCCACTATCCCTACATTCCATTGTCCAGCATCCAGGGCGGCTTTTGCCCTCACGATGTGGTATTCCGACTTAATCATATTCACCCCATAAACAACCGAAAACAGGAGCAACAATCCAATGACAACAAACGCTTCCCTATTTTGGAGATTAAGTTGTTTTTCAGGATGATGCCTCAAGTATTCCGATGTTATTCCGGCTAAAAACAGGGTAAAATAAACCTGTTGATTGATCCTTTCGAAGGGGAAATTAAAAAATGATTCGAACATGTAGGCCAGCATACCCGATAGCAGGAACAAAAGGGGCATTTTACCGGATGGCGTGGTATTTTTTGAAACCATCAACTTTATGGCGTAAAAAACTGGAATGGCAAATAGCGCAATGAACAACACAAACCCCAGGAACCCCCTTTCGGAAAATGCCCACAAAAAATCGTTGTGTGGCCGAATCCAGTTAGTTTCGGTTTGCTTCAGGTTTTTGTTGCTGAAATACTGCTGTGAATGTATTTTCCAGTTACCGGCACCAACGCCGGTAACAGGAAAATCTGCAATCATTTCGATGGTTACTTCCCACGCCTTTAGTCTGTAAATATTATTTCCCAGCGATGGGTTAGCTACTGACTTAAGCCTGTCCAAATAGCTATTCTGTTTTTCACCTCCTCCCGAAATCACAATGCCGGCAAATACACTGGTAGTTAATATTAATCCTATTGCAAAAACCAAACGTGATTTTTGGCTTAATTGAAAGTGCCTGGCCAACAGAATAAGCAAAAACACAAAAACAAATGCTCCAACGAGCGTCCCTACCCACACCGACCTGGTTTCCAGCAGAATTAGTAAAATAATGATGAGCGAAAAAACGATGATGGAAATGAGTTTTATGGTGCTTTTAAATTTAAAGATGGCCATCCCGATAAATGGCAACATGAGCATTAAACTGCTGGAAAACTGATTTTTATGGCTCATCAGCCCTTTTACAAGATAAATAGTTGGGCGGCCATCGGGCAAGACTGCCTTATCGTTGAAAACCACATTTGCGAAATACTGGTAAAACCCAATGATCAACGCAATGACTGCTGCCGTAAGCGCAAGCAGCGAAAGCCTTTCCGGCCAATCGGGCGTGGCAAGAAACATCTGAATCAGCATAAAAAACAATAGTACCATAGTAAAGGTTTTCACGGTATCGAAAAAACCTTCCACAAAATTTATGGCAAAAAACTGAGAAATAAAAGTTATGAGCACATTGAGTGAAAACACGATGAGCAAAGGATTACGCAAAATTGAAAAGTTAATTGGAAATTCTTTTCTTTTCTGATAAAGGATAACACTGAAAATCAACAGAAAAACATCGAGCAGCAACAAGCGTGGCATCAATGTGCGGTCGTTGACCATACTCAGGTAAAAAAATGGTAGCACAAGCATCAGAAACCCCGCGAGCGAATAAAATAGCCATGTGGGAAGTATGCTTACCTGTTGCGGTTTGGTTTTATTTTTTATCATGAACTCAAACTCCTTTTACATTAATAACCTCTACTTTTCAACATTAAGTTTGGTTTTTAAAACCTTAAGTTTCAAAAAAGCATCAAAAATATCTAAAAACTCCTACTACTTAAAAATTTGCATCTCAATTCTGTTTATTTTGGCTGCCTGAAGTAAAAAATCATTTTAACACAATGAGTAATTCTGAATGGGGCATAGTAATGCAGGGTCACAACACAGGAAAATTTGCTTCCGATGCTATGTGGAGCCTTTTTAATCAGCTGTTATCAGATTTTGAAGTGGTGTTAAACCATAACCCACGGGTGTTCGGCCCCCATCAGTCAAACAATAAAATCATTAACTAATGTAAAATGTCATTTTTAAAAGCTCTAATGGCTGTGCATTATAGCATAAACCAGCCTGGTAAAAGCTACCCACCCTCACCTGATTTTTATGAATAAACCAACTGCAGATATTTCGATAATCGTCCCCAACTATAACAATGGTAAATTCTTAGGCGAATTTATAGAAAGTGTCAACCAATCCACGCTTTTGCCAAAGGAGCTTGTTATTGTTGATGATGGCTCTACCGACAATTCACGGCAGGTTTTGGATAAGTATTCATCCCTGCATTATTTGAAAGTGTTTTATTTTGAACAAAACAGGGGTTTAACAGAAGCACTTAATACCGCATTGGAAATTTCGACAGGAAAATACATCATGAGGGCTGATCCGGATGATAAACTTGACCCCGAAAGAATTGAAAAACAGGTAGGTTTTATGCTTAATAATGCTCATGTTGACGTGCTGGGCTGCAATGTCTGTTATTTCAATGGCGAAACCGGCAAAATCATCAATCAATCGAACTTCCCGACCGGACATCACGAAATTGTGAGGCGGTACTCAAAAGGAGAGCACGGAATACAGCACCCGACGGCATTTCTGCGAGGCGATCTTTACAAAAAATACCGCTATCAGAAAATTTTTCCTGCCGAAGATTATGAGCTTTTTGCACGCATGGCTTTCGACGGGCTCATTTTTGCCAACCTTGAAGAGCCTTTGTATTTTATGCGGGTTCATCGGGGCAGTTCAACCAGCAACCTGAGGCTGAAAACCATGATTCAAACCTACGCTTTCAGAGACAGAATTTACAGCACCCACACAAGCCGATGGCGTGTGCTGACTTATTTCTGGCATATTTTGTTTTACAGAAAATATCAAACCAACCGGTTTTTAATCCCTAAATACCTGTTTTTGCTCATTTCTTCCGTTTTTTACCCTTCAAAACTGGTCAATAGAATTTTCAAATGAAATCAAGTCTTCAACGGTTGCTAAATTGGTTTAGGATCGACAACCCCAATGTCGTTTTTGTGGCTTTTGCTATTGCATTCTTCCTTGACTCGGTAATTAACTATTATTACGATTTTCCGCTTTTTGTGCTTTTCATTATGCTTGCACTTCCCGTGATGTGGCTCAGTTTGTGGGTCTCAGATCATAAACCTGTCTTTCTTCTGATTTTTGTCTCAGGCTTTGGCTTATCCGTATTAGTCAACTCGCTATTTTATCCTTTCGGCAAAAAAAACATCTCCGATTTGCTTTTCATTTTGTTGTTTGCAACCTCGTTTTACTATTATCATTTTTTTCACAAAAAAATTTCACTCACTGTTGTAAACGTATTTCTACTGGTGGCTACCATTATGATTATTCCTGAATTTACTGAAAAATCAGCTAATCATAAAAGTTCTTCCAGACCTAAAACCGGAAGTATTGCAAAACAGAAAGCTGAAAAACCTAAAAAAACGATTACATACGATAAAAATAACAAACTCAACCGGATCGAAAAACGTAAAAATGCTTTAAAGGGATTTTACAGGGTACCTCACATTGCAGCGTACTTTTTTGGTTTCTTGTCACTTCTTTATTCGTTCATTTATTTCAAAAACAAAAAACTTATTTATTTGGTTTTAAGTTTATCTGCTGCTGCTTTTGTTGTCGTTTCAGGGATACGAAGTATTGTTTTTGCTATTTTACTAAGTTTCCTCATTTATTTTTTCCTCCATCGAAAATCGCTTATTTTGATGGTTTTAGCAGGATTAGGTACACTGATTGTGCTATTCAGATTTCAGCTTTACTATATCATAAAAAAAACTTTTTTGAAACCCTATCTGGCACTTTTGGTTACTCTTTTCGATAACACCGACAGGCAATCAAGATTATTGTTGTGGAAATCGTGGTGGCTGGAAATTAAAAATTTCGACTGGAATAATTTCCTCCTGGGGAAATCATTTAAAGCCTCCCGAAAAGCTAACTGGCAGAACATAGGCTATAAAGAATGGTTTCACAACGACTTTTTATCGGTTGCATTCACATACGGATTCCTGTGTTTCTTGATTTTTGTGGGCTTGTGGGTAATAATCTGGCGTTATTACTCGAAATTTATTAAAGGTAACATTTTCATTTTTGTTTTCTATTTCTCAAGCATATTTGTTTCAATTTTTAACGGGTATTACTACTATTTCCCTGTAATATTGCTGTTTATGTTTTTTTTAATGATCAACGAAGAGAAGAAATACCAATCCGCATCATGAAAGCCGGAATATTAGGATCGAGAGGAATACCCAACAACTATGGTGGATTTGAGCAGTTTGCCGAATCTCTTGCCACTGGATTGGCAGAAATGGGTGTTGATGTTTGGGTTTACAACTCCCACACACATCCTTACAAGGATAAAAAATGGAAATCTGCCAACCTGATACATTGCTACGATCCGGAGGACAGGATGGGAACTGCCGGTCAGTTTGTGTACGATTTTAACTGCATCATGGACAGTCGCCGGCGCAATTTCGACGTGATTCTTCAGCTGGGCTACACCAGCAGTTCGGTGTGGCACTGGCTACTGCCTGCATCAACCTTGATTATCACGAACATGGATGGCCTAGAATGGAAAAGGAGCAAGTACAGCCCCCGCGTACAAAAATTCCTGCAGTATGCCGAAAAACTTGCAGTGAATCACAGCCATCAACTTGTTGCTGATTCGGAGGCCATTGCAGAATATTTGATAGAAAGGCACCAACGTAATTCCCATTTTATCCCTTACGGCGCCGAAATATTTACCAGTCCCGATGAAAGTATCCTGCAACAGTTTGGTGTCGAAAAATCGGGTTATCACCTGTTGATTGCACGTATGCAGCCCGACAATCATGTTGAACATATTATTAAAGGTGTAATGAACTCGGATTGCGAAAAACCGCTGCTGGTGGTGGGGAACACCGCTAACACTTACGGAAAGCAGCTCAGGCAGACTTATTCATGTAAGAAAATTGTTTTTACAGGAGGGCTTTTCGATGCCCGGATACTGAATAATCTCAGGTATTTCTGCGACCTTTATTTTCACGGACATTCAGCCGGCGGTACCAATCCATCACTTTTGGAGGCCATGGCCGCATCGGCGGTCATCTGTGCCCACAACAATCCTTTCAACAAAGCTGTGTTAGGCGAAAATGCCTTTTATTTTAACAACGAATCCGATATCGCTTTATTAATCAGCAATTACGGTAGAGAAGCTGCTCGTCAGGATTTTATTCAAAGCAATCTTTTGAAAATCAAAACCAAATACTCATGGAAAGCAGTCATTCAGGCATATTACGATCTTTTTTTGTTGGCCATGATCGAAAAGAAAGAAACGAAAAGATAAGTTTCGGACTGAATTTTACGACGGGCTTCCAGGTATCAGAAAAATGGTCTCCGATGGTTTGCGTAAATGGTCTTGATGATTTTAAGAAATAGCCACTCACGCTTTTAACCTTAATTGCGTTGTCTTTTGATGAGGTTGCCCGGAGCGATAAAATATTCAATCAGACGCTCATGCACTCACAACCCTCTACCCTGGTTTACCATTTTAACAGAAAGCGATACGTTTTTTGGCCAAAAATCCCGATCAATTGAGTAATCCATTTAAATTTGCCGTAAATATTGCAAACTGTGTCAGTAAAATACTCACGTTACATACCAGCCATCTCGCTTTCCGGAGATTTCCTGATCCTGAACCTGCTTTTTATCGGCGGATTTTGTTACCTGAGTTCGGGTATCAACTGTTTTGCAGCCGGATATTTGCCGTTTTATCTGTACCTTAACCTTGTTTGGGCTTTGCTGGTCTATGTGTTTAAGGCATCGCAAATCGACAGGAACACACAACTGAAAGCGCTGTTCTTTGCCTACGTAAAAATTGTCGTTTTCTTCTTTTTTCTCTTCCTTATTTATTTTCAGGTTCATTCCCTCAATTATGTAAGCCGCGACAACCTAAAATATCTTTTTCCTTTGTTGTTTGGGTTGCTCGTAACCTGGAAGTTTGTGCTTTTTTATGCTTTTTACTTCTACAGAAAATCGGGTTACAACTACCGCAATGTGATCATCATAGGATATTCTGACAGGGGAAAACAACTGAAAAACTATTTCGACAGTTCGCCCTGGAATGGCTACAGGTTTCTGGGCTTCTTTGACAGACAAATAGATTTATCAAAAAACATCGCCGGAACCTATGCCGCCTGACTTTGACACCTATTGCTGAATTTGTCTTCTGAAACCCTTGTAAA
>CALFEP010000283.1 GCA_937950125.1 uncultured Bacteroidota bacterium | reverse complement strand
CAATGGTTTTTGTGTTTTTCATGTTCCTGTATTATCCGGTTTTAAAATGGTTTTCGATTTGATTATCCAAAATTTCTTAATGATGGTTTTTATCTGATTTATGAATCCTCTACGAGGATTTTCCAACTCGCGCATTGATTTCTACAATTATGAATCCCTGCCTGGCGGCAGACAGGCTCTACGAGGATTTGTTTCTTCCTGGAATATTAGAATTATTTTACCTCTCCGAGGTTACTAAATTCCTTGAATTCTGATAATCTGGTTGCGATTCTTTACCTTTTAATTGATTTTCAACATCGTAGATGTTGCATAATTGTAGAACAATTCATCAACCCGACCCACAACATCGTAGATGTTGCAGAAATCAAATGACATCGAAATAAAAAAAAATGTTTTATCTCTTTTTGAAAAATTTCATTTGAGATCTGAAGGAAAAAAATCGTACACCAAGTAATAATTCCAGGAATTTTGATGTCTGCAATTAAAAAAACCTAACAGGTTTTGAAAACCTGTTAGGTTTAATCAATTCATTTTCAACTATTAATCTAAATACTCGTAAGTATAAATTTCCTGCCAGCCGTCACCGCTGCGGGTGATGGTGGTTGGTCTGTTTTTGGCGTCGAATTCATAACTGATGTTCGTGCGGCCTTTTTCGATCGGGGTTTCGCGTGGGTCCCAATATTCGAGGTAATCAACCAGTTTTGTACTGGGTTTTCCGAACAGGTTGCCCATCGGTTTGGTGTTGTTGTCGATCATGCTGGTCTGGTAAATAGCGTTGGTGTTGTCGCCAATGGTGTAGAAAAATTCCTTGATTTTCTTGGCTGTTACCCCATCATCGTCGTAGGTAGTGTGTCTTACGTAGTTACCATCTGTAATTTCGCCGACCATTTTCTGGTGGTCTTCGCCGCCCCAGTGCTCAATGACCTTAACCAGGTAGCCGTTTGCATCATACTCATAAGCAGCCCATTCGTCTTCGCTCCACCATTCTTTGGTAACCATGTAATTTTCGTTAACATCGTACTCAGTTGGCCAGTCGCCAGAGGTAATCGTGAGTTTTCCGGGTACCGACCAATCGTAGGTGATGGTTTTGTCTAAAGCGCCTTCCCAATAATCATCAATTTTCTGAATGCGGTTGTTGGCATCGTAGGTAAACTGGTATTCTTCAGTGCCTTCGGGATAAACCACGCCAATGGTTTTTACGAGTGAAGCTGTAGTAAAAGTAACCTCATTGCCGTAGTTGGTTCCATGGCTGTTGGTTGCAAAAGCCCTCACATAGTAAAGCGTCCCGGGGGTCAATCCGGTCAGCTGGCTGGTAAATTCGCCAGTTCCGGTACCATCGGAGGTCTTTGAATTAGTAATGGTCGGATTGGCGCTGGTGCTCCAGCAAACGCCGCGTTCAGTAACATCAGCGTCACCCTGGCCGGTAACATTACCGCCACCCGTGGCTGAGGTTTCCGAAATTGATGTAATGGTTGCAGTTGTCACTGAAGGAGGATCAGTACTATCCTTCTTGCAGGAGATGAACGGAATGGCCATCATCATGGCCAATGCAAAAACCAAAATGTTCTTTTTCATACGATTAAATTTTAATGTTTAAATATTGAGTGAACGAAAAAAAATCAATTTGAACCGGCAACAATGATCAGTCCGAGGCCGGCGGTGAAAAGGATAAACATCAGCGTAAGCAAAATATTTACGGATTTTGTGGCTCCTTTAAATTCCTTCCAGATGAACACACCCCACAAGGCGCCCACCATGGTAGCTCCCTGTCCGAGGCCAAACGAAATGGCATATCCGGCTTTGTTGGCAGCCAGCAGGCTGAGGCTCGTTCCAAGTGCCCAAACCATTCCGCCGATAATTCCGGAAATGTGGCTGATAAAATTCCCTTCAAAATATTGCTTAAAAGTCACGGGTTCCCCTTCAATCGGCTTTTTCATCAGGTAAGTGTTGAAAATGAAGTTGCTGATAAAAATGCCAATCACAAAGAAGAAAAACGCTGCGTAAGGCGTGAGTTTTCCGGCTTCGGCCATGCCCGGAGCAGTATTTTCAGGATCTACAGCAATGGCGCTGGCCACAAACCTGAAAAACCAGGCCATCAGAAAGCCTGCAAGAATGGAAAGGACAATGCCTTTGGTCGGGGTTTTCATTTTGCTTTGTGAAAGCTTTTTGTAAGCCACCGCATCAAGAATGATGGCAACCACCACGATGGCAACCCCGATGAACAGGAAAACCGGATCGCCGTAAGGCGTCGCAACATAGTTGATGAGAACACCCAGCACCATGCAAAGTCCGACACCTACCGGAAAAGCAATGGCCAGCCCGGCAATGGAAATAGCCGCTACCAGCAGAATGTTCGACAGGTTGAAAATAATCCCTCCGATAATCGGATTGATGATGCTTTGCATACTTGCCTGACTGATGCTTTCAACAAAACCCATCCCTTTTTCGCCTGAGCTTCCGAGGGTAAAACCCAAAAGCAGCGAAAACAGGAGAATTCCAAGCACATAATCCCAGTAGAAAAGCTCGAAACGCCAGTTTTTGGAAGCAATTTTCTGGGTGTTTGCCCACGATCCCCAGCAAATCATGGTTACGAAAGTGAGAATAACCGCCAATGTGTAACTGTTTACAATAAACATAATCGAAGTGTTTAGTTAATAAATCAATATTTTGTCTTGCCACGAAAACACGAAAACTCAAAAAATAATTGATAGCTCCAATTAATTAATTTTCTACATAAAAATCTAATAATTTGGTGCTTTAGTGGCATTTTCAAATTTTTTACGCTTTTAAGATTGTCTTACTATTTATGAAATCTTTTCGAAACATGTTGCAGCATTTCAGGAAGGCCCGCCAGAAACCATTCAAATCCAACACTGCCTTCCCTGACCCGGTATTCGTGGTAAACGTCTTTGTCGCGAAGCATTACATGCAGGTTTCCGTTGCCTGCAAAATAATCTCCTTTGTCGGGCGCATCAATAAAAAATGAGGTACGTCGCAAAACTTCTTTATCGAACATCGGGGTAAGTTTTTCAATAGTCCCGACTAATAAATATGCATCTGAAAGAATGACCGCAGTAAATTTTTCGGGTGAAAAGCCAGACGTGGAAACCGCTTCTGCCCCACTTTCAAACCCCGCAATTGCCGTGAAGCGGTATCCAGGTCTGATTCTCAGCATATCCCCAACCCCGTTTATCTTTCTGTTTAAATCTGAAGTGTCGTTTTCATTTAAAAAAACAAGCATCATCGGGCAAATCATGATGTCGTCCGTCATGAAATTGACAAGCCCGGCAATTCTTTTTATTTCAGCAAAGCTGAATGTACCGTTTACAAATAAAACCGGATAAAGCCGGTCTGTCGTGCCATATTCATCCGGAACAACGGCTGTAAATTTTTCACCGCCGATCTCCAGCGGCAGGATTTGTTTGTCGAAAACCTCGGAAAAACCAGTTTTTGCTGGCTCATCGCCACGGTAGGATTTCCCTTCAAAAGCATCGCTGATAAATCGGAAAGCGTTTGGCAGTGCCGAACACCAGTATTCAAAGCTGTGGCCACCGTTTCTCACCCTGTATTCATGCGGTATTCCGCGGTTTCGCATCAGGATGTGCAATTCTTCGTTGCTGCGGCAGAGGGTTTGCTCTTTGTCGCCATTGTCCATGTAAATGCGCAGGTTTTTAACATCGTCAGCCGTCATTTGCGCAAACAGGTGAAACGGGCTGTTTTTCCTGTAATAATCGGTAATCCTTTCTTCACCTTTCAGTCCGGGAGCGCCAAAAAGCCGTCCCCATTGTTCATCCCAGCCGCCGGCATCCTCGGTCATGTATTGCGCGTCGGTTCTTACCGACATGCTCAGCGGAACCGAAACGCTGAATATTTCCGGGTGTTTCAATGGCAAAATCATCGCCCCGAAACCACCCATCGAGTAACCCGTCACAGCCCGTTTTTCCCTTTCGGGAATGGTGCGGAAAAGGCTGTCGATGTATGGAACAAGCTCTTTTACAAACATATCCTGATACAAAAAAGTACCGGCATAATCGTTCACATAATACGTGCGGAAACCCTGCGGCATGATGAAAATCGCAGGAATCATTTCTTTTTCCGCGATGGCTTTTCCGGCGTATTGGCCTATCTGACCGTATTCGAGCCACGAAGTTTCGTCATCACCCAGGCCATGAAGCAGGTAAACCACCGGAAAAGATTGTTTTGTTTCGTAATAATTTGCCGGAAGGCACACCGAAAAACGAACTTCCCGGCCAAGAATCCGGCTTTGCATGGTGCGGCTTTCCTGAATAAGCAGCCCGTTTTGTGCATTGGCTGCAAACCAAATCAGCAGGAAACCGGTAATGATGATAGTCGCTTTTTTCATGTTCTAATTTCTAAGATGATCCCCAAAAAACCCTGATGAAGACTCAATTCCGTTCAGCAGCGACTGATGATTTGGCAACCCCTGCCTGACGCGGTACTCGTGCGGGATTTCATTTTCCCGCAAGAAATTATACAGCCAATGATAGCCTTTGAAATGGATTCCGTTGCTGCTGATGTCGAGATAATAGCTGATTACCGGTGTTACTGCGGTGGTATTTGCAGGAATCGCAGCATCGTACAACATACATGCATTGATGGTTGCGGAGAGCTTCGGCGCCAGCTCAAAGGCAAGCCGGCCAGCCAGACCGTTTCCTGCCAGCACAAGCTGGTTTCTGTTTTCGCTTACGCGGAAATCGGTTTTCACAGCATCCATCACTTTTCTGACATTCACGGAATCAAAATTTTCCTGAAAAGGAATTTCCAACACCAGTGTTTGCGGCAATTTTCCTGAAACCATGTTTTTATCGAAAATTGCATACAAATCAAACGATTCCTGATTTTCTGCCCCCTGCGATCTTTCGTGAAGGAAAATAATCATCGGGTAACTGAGTCCGCTGCTTTCGTAGCCTTCAGGGAGAATTAAGTTGTATGCAAATTCATTTTCCGGAAGGGAATCATTCAGAATCCTTGTGGCAGCCACCGGATTTCCCGGTACGGCAGGCTCAGGCTCCACCGGATATGGAATTTGCTGCACCGCCTTCCCGATGTAAGCCAATGCCTCGGGAAGTGCTCCATGCCAGTAACTCCAGGTGTGTGCGCCATTGCGGACACGGTATTCGTGCGGGATGTTCAGGCTGCGGAGTGTATCGTGAAACGCATTGCTGGTCACCGAAAGGGTTTCTTCGTCGTCGCCACAATCGATAAACAGGTTGATGCCTTCAAACGAAACATTGCCGGGTGATCCCAAAAAATGGAAAGGGCTGAATTCTTTAAAATAGTCAGTAAGGCGTGCTTCGCCGCTGGCGCCGGTTCCCCCGAAGATGGGTCCCCACTGGTAATCGAAAACGCTTTGCGGTTCGGCAAGGTACTGTTCGTCGGTGCGAAACGACATACTCAGCACCACGCTGGTTTTGAAAACATCAGGATTTTTTACCGGCAGAATCATGGCGCCATAGCCACCCATCGAATAGCCCATCACGGCACGGTGCTGCGCATCGGGGATGGTGCGGAAAAGCGAATCAATGGCCGGAACCAGCTCGTTTACAATATAATCCATGTAATGATAATGGCCGTTGTATTTGTTCACATAATACGTGTTGAAACCCTGCGGCATCACGTAAATCATCGGAATGGTCGCTGCCTCGTTCTGGTCGATGTAATACTGAACCTGGCCGCCTTTGTACCAGCCGGTTTCGTCCTCGCCAAAGCCGTGAAGCAGGTAAACCACAGGATAATTTTGACCTGATGACGGATAATCTCCTGGCAAAATCAGAGCATAACGCATGTCGCGGTTCAGAATTTCGCTGTTAACCGTCTGATTTTCCAGCAACCTGACAAAAGCCGGAGGCGGGTCAGGCGGCATAATTCCCTCTTTGTTACAGCCAGAAATTGCCAGAACAAGCCACACGATAGTACTGAAAAATATGCCGGTGAAAATCCTCTTATTCATTCGTAACCTTCTGATCTGTTGTTCCTTGTTCCTTGTTCGTTGTTCGTTGTTCGTTGTTCGTTGCCTGCCTGGCTGCCTGCTTTTTTATCCATCTGACCTTTTTGTTGCCAGGCAGACAGGTTCCTTGTTCGGATTACCGAGCCCTGAGACTTCGGCGTGAG